>NZ_LZJD01000026.1:0-20033 GCF_001666875.1 Mycobacterium sp. E802 | reverse complement strand
GGGGCTTCCTGCCCGATCTTGAGCAGGCGTACCGCGACCACCATCTCGTCGGCGTCGGCCACCTTGCGGTCACCCACCTTGACGACCACGTCGTTCTCCATGATGCCGGCCTTGTCGGCCGGCCCGCCGGCGTTGACATTGCGGACCTGGGCGCCCGAGGCCACGCTGTTGCTCACCGTGACAGCGCTCAGCAGCAGCGTCGGATGGGCCACCTTGCCGTCCTTGATCAACGTCTCGACCACCTGCTTGACCTCGTTGACCGGGATCGCGAAGCCCAGGCCACTGGCGCTGTCCGACAAGGACTTTCCGGCCGTGTTGATCCCGATCACCTCGGCCGACATGTTGATCAGCGGGCCACCGGAGTTGCCGTGGTTGATCGAGGCGTCAGTCTGCACACCGTCGATCACGGTGTCGGTGTCGGAGCCTTCACCTGACAACGGCACCGGACGGTGCAGCGCGCTGATGATGCCGTGGGTGACCGTGCTGCGCAGGCCCAGCGGGGCGCCGGCGGCGATGACTTCCTCACCGACCTGCAGCTTCTCGGAGTCGCCCAGCCGGGCCACCACGAGGTTGTCGACGTTGTCGACCTTGAGCACCGCCAGATCAGTCTTGGGGTCGCGGCCGACCAGGTTGGCCGGCACCTCGGAACCGTCGTTGAACACCACGGTGATCTTGTAGTCGGCGGGCTTGCCCGCGGCATCGGAGATCACGTGGTTGTTGGTGACGATGTAGCCCTTGCCGTCGACGACGACGCCGGAGCCCTGTGAGCCCTCGGTCTTGCTCTTGGCTTCGATGGTGACCACCGAATCCTCGACCGCCGCGGCCACCGTGGCGAACCGGCCCGCATCGGGATCGGGCAGATCGCCGGTCTCCAGCGTCACCTTCGAGGTGGTGAACGCCTGCACCGTGCCCGCGGTCTTCTGGCCGACCCAGCCGCCGATGAAGGCGACAAACCCGGCCACGAGGAACAGAATCAGCAGTGACAGCCACGACACCCGGCCACCGAACAGCACTTCGCGTGCGCCGAGTTTGCCGACCGGGGCCGCCACGACCACCGGGGCAGCCGGCGCCTGGGCCGGGGTGCCCAGCGCCGGGATGGCACCCGGATCGCGCCACGGATCGTCGAAGTCGTCGTCATCGGCAGCCCGTTCGGCCTCCAGGGCACCGGCGTCGGTGGGGTGACGCTGCAGGGAGTCGCCGCTGTGGGCCGGACGGCCGAACGCCTCGGCCAGCACCGGGTCCGGCGGCTGGTCTTTGGGCGCATATTCGCCCTGGTCCTGGTACTTCTCCGCACCCTGGAACGAGCCGGCGACGCCGGTCGGGCGGCCGAAGGTGCGTTGTGACAATTGGTCGACGGGTGGCCGATCGACAGGGCGCGGCGCCAGGCGGCCGCTCTCGTCGGACTGGTCCTGATTGGTCACCGGTGTATCACTCTCTGTCAGAGCGCCTGCCCCAGCCGGTAGGCCGACGCCGGTCACTGATCGCTTCGGTAAGCCTACCGGCGCTTGCGCCGACTCTGCGTCGGGTCGTCAGCAAACTGAGCCTGTTCACCGACGTCGGCCGAGGGCTGCGGACTGTGGTGCGGGATCTGCGACAACAGGCCCAGCAGCGAGTTCGGAATGGCTATCGGACAGGAATCCCGCAACGCGGCCCGGGCTTGACTCTGGGCGTCGACGTCGGCCGCGCAGTCCGGACACAGGGACAGGTGATGGGCGGCCCGCAGGTGAGCGCTCATTCTCAGCTCACCGTCGACGAACGCCGCGATGGCCTCGGTCGAGAGGTGCTCGGTGGAACTGAACTGACGGGGTGCGCCGACGGGCGCGTCGCTCTGGGAAGCGAACTGCGCCGGCAACCAGGAGAATGCGCGACGGAACACATGTCCCGGGTCGACCATCACCCAGCTCCTCTCGCCGCGGTCAACTGTCCTGACCCGAATGTAGCGCGACCTGGCGCGCAGAACACGAACCACCACTCAGGCGGATTTGGCCGTTTCCGGCGAGTTCTTTGCCAGGTAGTCGCGCAAAGCCTGCCGACCGCGGTGAATACGGCTGCGCACGGTGCCGAGCTTCACACCCAGCGTGGCGCCGATCTCCTCGTAGGACAAGCCCTCGATGTCACACAGGACCACCGCGGCGCGGAACTCCGGCGCCAACGAGTCCAGGGCGGCCTGCAGGTCGGCGCCCAGGCGTGAGTCGTGGTAGATCTGCTCGGGGTTCGGGTCGTCGGCGGGCACCCGGTCGTAATCCTCGGGCAGCGCTTCCATCCGGATCCGGCCACGGCGTCGCACCATGTCCAGGAAGAGGTTCGTGGTGATGCGGTGCAACCAGCCCTCAAAAGTCCCCGGCTGATAGTTCTGCACCGAGCGGAACACCCGGATGAAGGTCTCCTGCGTCAGATCCTCGGCGTCGTGCTGGTTACCCGAGAGCCGGTAGGCCAGCCGGTAGACCCGGTCGGCATGTTGGCGCACCAGCTCATCCCAGGACGGCATGGTGGCGTGGTCGCCAGTGGCGTCGAACACCGCGGTTCCGGTCAATTCGTCGGACGGTTCCACCCATTCACCTGAGGTGAACTGCTCCAAGTGAGCCATGGACACCGGGGCGGCCTGGACGGCGGGGTTCGGGGCGACAGTGTTCGTGGTCGTCGGATCCTCCTGATCACAGTTTTCGTTGTCCTCAACACGACCGATGACGTCGTTATTCCGATCGCTGTCCTGGTTGTGCTGGGCGGTGCGCCAGCGGGCGCCGTGTTCCATGCGAGCTACCGTTCCCGATGCCGGTGTGGCGGGTATATGAGCAATCTGAACTTTCCCTGAGAATGCCGACGATACGTCCGGTTACCTGCGTGAACCAGCGAATTTTTCCACGGTGATCGCCACCACCCACGGGCGTGTCGCGACTGCGGCCTCAGGCTCTGGCCTACGCTGCGGGCATGGCCAGCTCCAACCCCGGTCGCGCCGAGGCGATCGTCACGCACGCCGAACGCTCGATCTCCGAGGACGAGATCGTCGCGGCCGCACGCGAGCGGGCCGACGACATCGGCGCCGGGGCCGTCACCCCCGCGGTCGGGGCACTGCTCAGCGTGCTCGCCCGGCTCACCGGAGGCAAGGCGGTCGTCGAGGTGGGGACCGGCGCCGGCGTCAGCGGCCTGTGGCTGCTGTCGGGAATGAGCGACGACGGTGTCCTCACCACGATCGATGTCGAGCCCGAGCATCAGCGCATCGCCAAGCAGGGTTTCACCGAGGCAGGTGTGGGCCCGGGACGCACTCGGCTGATCAGCGGCCGCGCCCAAGAGGTGCTGACCCGCCTGGCCGACGAGTCGTATGACCTGGTGTTCATCGACGCCGAGCCGATCGACCAACCGCAGTTCGTGGCCGAGGGGGTCCGGTTGCTGCGCCCTGGCGGCGCGATCGTGCTGCACCGGGCCGCGTTGGGTGGTCGGGCCGGTGACGCCTCGGCCAACGACGCCGAGGTCAGCGCGGTACGTGAAGCAGCCCGGTTGATCGCCGAGGACGAACGGCTCACCCCCGTGCTGATCCCCCTGGGCGATGGCCTACTGGCCGCTGCCCGCGACTGATTTCCTCGCCGAACAGACATAAACCCGCACTTTTCGGGCCCGAAATGTGCGGTTTTGTGTCTGCTCGCCGGACTTCGTGATCTTTACGCATTCCTGACGGGCTACCCCCTTGCCTCGAGCCTGAACGTGCGTTTAGCGTACTGAACATGCGTTCAGCTGATGATCGAACAGCGATGGCCAGGATTCGCGATGCCGCGATCGAGCAGTACGGCCAACACGGCTTCAGCGTGGGGTTGCGCACCATCGCCGAGTCGGCCGGCGTGAGCGCCGCGCTGGTGATCCACCACTTCGGCTCGAAGGAAGGCCTGCGCAAGGCGTGCGACGCCTACGTGGCCGAGGTGATCCGGGAAGCCAAGAGCGAATCGATGCAGAGCGCCGACCCCGCGACCTGGATGGCCCAGATGGCCGAGATCGAGTCGTACGCACCGCTGATGGCCTACCTGGTCCGCAGCATGCAGTCCGGCAGCGAGCTGGCGAAGACGTTCTGGCGCACCATGATCGACAACGCCGAGCAGTACCTGGAAGAAGGGGTGCGCACCGGCCTGCTCAAACCCAGCCGAGATCCCAAGGCGCGGGCCAGATACCTGGCGGTCTCCGGCGGTGGCTCGTTCCTGTTGTACCTGCAGATGCACGACGACCCAACCGACCTGCGCCGCGTTCTGCACGACTACGGCGAGGACATGGTGCTGCCCGCCCTTGAGGTCTACTCGCAGGGCCTGATGACCGACTCGACCATGTACGAGGCATTCCTGCATCAACGCGAAGAGGGCATCCCGTTCAGCCACCCCGACACCGACACCAAGACCGACACCGAGGAGCCAGCGTGAATCCTTCCGTCGAAATCCGTGGCCTGGCAAAATCTTTCGGACGCACCAAGGCCCTTGATGGGCTGAACCTGACCGTCTCCCCCGGCGAGGTCACCGGCTTCCTCGGCCCCAACGGCGCGGGCAAGTCCACCACGATCCGGGTGCTGCTCGGTTTGTTGCGCGCCGATGGGGGCACGGTGCGACTCCTCGGTGGCGACCCGTGGCACGACGCGGTCGCGTTGCATCGCAGGATCGCCTACGTGCCCGGTGATGTCACGCTGTGGCCGAACCTGACCGGGATGCAGGCCATCGACTTCCTGTGCCGGTTGCGGGGCAACGGCGTCGACACCCGGCGTCGCGACGACCTGATCGAGCGGTTCGAGCTGGACCCGCACAAAAAGGCCCGCACCTATTCGAAGGGCAACCGGCAGAAGGTCGCCATCGTCGCGGCGTTCAGTTGCCAGGCCGAGCTCTACATTCTCGACGAGCCGACCTCGGGCCTGGATCCGTTGATGGAACAGGCCTTTCAGCGATGCGTGGCCGAGGTGTCCGATCGAGGCGCCGCGGTCCTGCTGTCCAGCCACATCCTGGCCGAAGTCGAAAAGCTGTGTGACAACGTGACGATCATCCGGTCCGGGCGCACGGTGCGCTCCGGCACGCTGGCCGAGTTGCGGCATCTGATGCGTACCAAGGTCACCGCGCGCACCCGCTCCGACGGCCGCGCGCTGCAGAACACCCCGTACGTTCACGACTTCGCAAGCCGTGACGGGTCGGTCACGTTCTCGGTGGATCGCGGCGATCTGGAGTTCGCGCTGGAGCACCTGACCGAACTCGGTATCGACGATCTCACCGTCGCACCGGCCTCCCTGGAGGACATGTTCCTGCGCGAGTACCAGGGAGCGACGCGGTGAGCACGTTGACGGGCACGGTGACGCTGCTGCGGTTGGCGCTGCGTCGCGACCGGATGCGTCTCGGTGTCTGGCTCGCGGTGCTGACCCTGATGATGGTGTACGCGCCCACCGCGATTCGACTGGCCTATCCCGGCGAAGCAGAACGACTGTCCCGGGTCAACCTGCTCAAGACCCCGGCCGGGATGATGCTGGGCGGCCCGATGTTCGGCCGCAACGAGACCGACCTCGGCGTCATGATGGCCAACGAACTGACCCTCACGCTGACCGTCGCCACCTCGATCCTGGCCATTCTCACCGTGATTCGACACACCCGCGCCGAAGAGGAGAGCGGCACTGCCGAATTGGTGCTGTCCTCGGTGGTCGGCCGCTACGCCCGCACCGCCGCGGCCCTGATCCTGGTCGTCGGACTCAACGCGGTGCTCACCCTCACCATGACGCTGGCGATGGCGTCCACGGGTTTCGCGGTGATCGACACCGCGGCCATGTGTCTGGGTATCACCGCGGTGGCAACGGTTTTCGGTGCCGTCGCCGCGGTCACCGCACAGCTGTGGCGTCAGGCCCGCACCGCAACGGGCACGGCGATGGCAGCCCTGGCGGTGGCCGCACTGGTCCGCGGGGCGGGCGACGTGATCGACAACGCGGGCAGTGCGCTGAGCTGGTTCTCCCCCATCGCCTGGGCCCAGCAGATGCGCCCGTTCGTCGGCGTGCGTTGGTGGCCGTTCGGGCTACTGGTGGTGTTGGCCCTCGGATTGATGGTGTCGGCGGCGATGCTGGAGCGTCGCCGGCAATACGACGCGGGCGTGATCGCGTCCGGCGGCGAGAATCCGGACGCGCCCGCCATCACCGGCCCGCTGCGATTGCACCTCACCTTGCAACGGGGCCAGACCATCGGGTGGGCCGTGGGATTGTTCGCCGCAGGTTTGGTGTTCGGCTCGATGACGAAATCACTGCTGGACGCCGCCAGGACGAACGAGGTGATCGGCCGAGTGTTGTCCGCGACGGGCAACGACGGCGTGTACACCACCATGACGCAGTTCCTCGCCGCGGCCGCCACCGCCTACGCCGTCTCGGCGGTGCTGCGGGTGTACGCCGACGAACAGAGCGGGTTGGCGGAAGCGGTGCTGGCCGGCGCGGTGTCCCGCCGACGCTGGCTGCTGGGTGCGGTGGCGTGCGCGTTGGCGGGGTCGACGGTGCTGCTGTTCGTCGCCGGTCTGGGCAACGGCCTGGGAGCCGGGCTGACGCTGGGCGAGCCCGGCACGGTGATCCGCCTGACGCTGGCGGCGCTGGCATATCTCCCCGCGCTGGCGGTGATGAGCGCGGTCGCGGCGTTGGCCGTGGCCCTGCGCCTGCCGTGGATCGCCTGGCTCGCGGTGACGTTCGTGATCACCGCCTTGTACCTCGGGGCCCTGCTGCGGCTGCCTCGGTGGTTGCTCGACCTGTCGCCGGTGGGCCAGACCACGGTGCCGAGCCAGTTTCCCGGTCCGGCATTGGCCGTGATGGTCTTGGCCGCAACCTTGTTGGCGCTGATCGCAGGTGCCCTGTATCGCCGCCGCGACGTCTGCCCGTAACCCTGCCGGTGAGGAGGAACGATGAAGATTGCCCTACAGACCCTGGCCTCCGCGGTCTTCGGACTTGTGGCACTCGGAGTAGCCCTGTTCTGGCCGGCAGGCACCTTCGACTATTGGCAGGCATGGGTTTTCATCACGGTGTTCATCATCTGCACCATCGGCCCGAGCTGCTATCTGGCCGTCAAGAACCCCGCGGCCCTGCGGCGCCGCATGCGGGCCGGGCCGGCCGCGGAGACCCGCGTGGTGCAGAAGATCGCCATCTCGGCGACCTTCGTGGCGTCGTTCGCGGTGTTCGTCCTCAGCGCGCTCGACCATCGGTTCGGTTGGTCACACGTGCCGCCGGCACTGGTCATCGCGGGCAACGTCCTGGTGGGCGCGGGCCTGATCTTCGCCCAAGCCGTCGTCATCCAGAACAGCTTCGCCGGCGCCAGTATCCAGGTCGAGCACGACCAGCAATTGGTCTCCACCGGTTTGTACGGCGTGGTGCGCCACCCGATGTACCTGGGCGCGCTGGTGATGATGTTGGCCACGCCCGTGGCGTTGGGGTCCTACTGGGGCGTGCTGGTCGCCGTTGCCGCCTTACCGGTACTGGCCGTACGCATCCTCGACGAGGAGAGGCTGTTGCGCACCGATCTGGCTGGGTATGACGCCTACACCCACCGGGTGCGTTACCGCCTGCTGCCCTACGTCTGGTGAGCCCCGGCGGATAACGGCGAACCGCCGGGACGCGGGCCGAGTTCGCCGCATACTGCAGAGATGGAACTGTTGACCGGCTTTGGCCTGGCCACTGCGGCAGGTCTGAACGCCTACATCCCGTTGCTGGCGCTGGGCCTGCTGTCACGCTTCACCGCGCTGGTGTCGTTGCCGCCGGGGTGGGCCTGGCTGGAGAACGGCTGGGTCATCACGATCGTCGCCGTCTTGCTGATCGTGGAGGTGGTCGCCGACAAGATCCCGGCGCTCGACACCGTCAACGACACCATCCAGACCTTCGTGCGCCCGACCGCAGGCGGCATCGTGTTCGGGTCGGGCACGGCGGCTCAGACCGCTGCGGTCGCCGATCCGGGCGCCTTCGCGCAATCCGGCCAGTGGGTCCCGGTGGCAATCGGCGCGATCACCGCGCTCGTCGTCTCGCTGACCAAGTCGACGGTGCGCCCGGCCGCCAACGTCGCCACGGCCGGGGTGGCGGCGCCGGTGTTGTCCACGGTCGAAGATGTCACCAGTGTGGGCCTGGTCTTCGTGGCGATCCTGCTACCGATCCTGGTGCTCGTCGCGCTGGTGGCGCTGGCCTGGGCGGCCTTCCGGCTGTGGCGTTGGCGGCAACGCCGACTGGAGGCCAAGGTCGGCGTCCGGGCACGCACCAACGTCGCCCCGCAACGGGCCGCCGTCGACCCGTGGGAATGACGCCGGGCTGACCGTCAGATCCAGACGCCCTTACCGACCGCGACCACCCCGCCCGCGCTGATCGCAAACCGCTCCCGGTCCTTGTCGAGGTCCACGCCCACCATCTCACCCGGACCGACCACCACGTTCTTGTCCAGGATCGCGTGCCGCACCACCGCGCCCCGGCCGATCCGCACGCCCGGCATCAGCACACTGCCCTCGACGATCGCGCCGTCGTCGATCACGACGTTGGAGGACAACACCGAATTACGCACGGAGGCAGCCGAGATGATGCTGCCGGCACCGACCACCGACTCCTGGGCCGATCCGCCGTTGACGAACTTGGCCGGCGCCAGGTTCTCCGACTCACCGCGGATCGGCCAGCGCTTGTTGTACAGGTTGAACACCGGGTGCACCGACACCAGGTCCATGTGGGCGTCATAGAACGCGTCCAGGGTTCCGACGTCACGCCAGTAGCCGTGGTCGCGTTCGGTGGCTCCGGGCACCTCGTTGTTGTCGAAGTCGTAGACCGCGGCCATGCCGTCGGCCACCAGCCGCGGGATGATGTCGCCGCCCATGTCGTGATCGGAGTGGCCGTCGTCGGCGTCGGCGCGGATCGCGTCGATCAGCACCTTGGTGGTGAAGATGTAGTTGCCCATCGACACGAAGGTCTGCTCGGGGTCGTCGGGCGTGCCCGGCGGATCGGCCGGCTTCTCCAGGAATCCTCTGATCCGGCCGGAGTCGTCGGCGTCGATGCAGCCGAAGGCACTGGCCTCCGCCCGCGGCACCCGAATCCCGGCGACGGTGGCGCCGGCCCCGCTGTCGATGTGGAACCGCAGCATTTGCTCGGGATCCATGCGGTACACATGGTCGGCGCCGAAGATGATGATGTAATCCGGATCTTCGTCGTAGATCAGGTTCAGCGACTGGTAGATCGCATCCGCCGATCCGGTGTACCACCGCGGGCCGAGCCGCTGCTGGGCCGGAACCGGGGTGATGTACTCACCGGCCAGGCCCGACAGCCGCCAGTTCTGGCTGATGTGACGGTCCAGCGAGTGCGATTTGTATTGCGTCAGAACGCAGATCCGCAAGTACCGGGCATTCACCAGGTTCGACAGCACGAAGTCGATGAGCCGGTACGCACCGCCGAAGGGAACTGCCGGCTTGGCACGATCGGCGGTCAACGGGTAAAGCCGTTTGCCCTCTCCCCCGGCCAGAACGATGCCCAGCACATGTGGCAACTCCCTCATGCGTCCAAACCTATCCGTGAACCAGGATGGCGGCCAGCCAATGGCAACTTCAAGTGTGCGGTGTGTGGCTGTACCCACTACGACCTACTACCGTCTCGGATATGCGGGTGGCGATGATGACTCGGGAATATCCACCCGAGGTGTACGGCGGTGCCGGAGTACACGTCACCGAACTCGTGGCGCAGCTGCGCCGGCTCTGCGAGGTCGACGTCCACTGCATGGGCGCGCCACGCGACAGTGCCGTCGTCGCCCAGCCCGATCCCGCCCTGCGCGGCGCCAACCCGGCCCTGTCGACGTTGTCCGCGGACCTCAACATGGTCAACACGGCTGCGGCGGCCACCGTGGTGCACTCGCACACCTGGTATGCCGGGATGGCCGGGCACCTGACCGGGTTGCTGTACGGCATTCCCCACGTGCTGACCGCGCACTCCCTCGAGCCGCTGCGTCCCTGGAAAGCCGAGCAGCTCGGCGGCGGCTACCGCGTGTCGTCGTGGGTGGAGCGCACCGCCATCGAGGCCGCCGACGCGGTGATCGCCGTGAGTTCCGGGATGCGCGACGACGTGCTGCGCACGTATCCCGCCCTCGACCCTGACCGGGTTCACGTGGTACGCAACGGAATCGACACCGACGTCTGGTACCCGGCCCCGCCGGCCGACACCGACTCGGTGCTCGCCGAACTCGGGGTCGACCTGAGCCGGCCGATCGTGGCGTTCGTCGGACGCATCACCCGGCAGAAGGGCGTGGCGCATCTGGTCGCCGCGGCCCACCGGTTCAGCCCCGATGTGCAATTGGTGTTGTGTGCCGGCGCTCCGGATACCCCCGAGATCGCCGCCGAGGTGTCGGCCGCGGTGGCCGAACTGGCCCGGGCCCGCAGCGGGGTGTACTGGGTGCGCGAAATGCTGCCGATCAACAAGATCCGCGAGATATTGTCGGCGGCAACAGTTTTCGTCTGCCCGTCAGTCTACGAACCGTTGGGAATCGTGAATCTGGAAGCGATGGCATGCTCGACGCCGGTGGTCGCCTCCGATGTCGGCGGCATCCCTGAGGTCGTCGCCGATCGGCAGACCGGGCTGCTGGTGCACTACGACGCCACGGACCCGCGCTTCTTCGAGATGCGGTTGGCCGACGCAGTCAACTCACTCGTGGCCGAGCCGGAAACCGCGCGAAAGTACGGTGAAGCCGGACGCCAACGGTGCATCGCGGAGTTCTCCTGGGCACACATCGCAGAACAGACCCTGGAGATATACCGCAAGGTGTCCGCCTGAGCGGACACCTTGCGATTCGATCAGCTTGTGACGGCCTTGAGTTCGTCGCCGAGCGCGGCGGCCTCGTCGGGAGTCAATTCGACCACCAGGCGCCCACCACCCTCCAGCGGTACTCGCATAACGATTCCTCGCCCCTCTTTGGTTGCTTCCAGTGGACCGTCACCGGTCCGGGGCTTCATCGCCGCCATCGAGTGCTCCCTCCAACTGAGCCGACCCGCGGTCAGCGGGCCAGGTTGGGGCCGAAGCCGTCCACTCGTTGACGGCACCCGGCGCTGAACTGCTACTGAACTTCCCCTATTGTTCCTTATCCGCGGTGGTGGGTGTGCAAAGACCCTTCGGATACCGACTGATGTCACTTTCGATCGACTGCCGGGACCCAGCAGGATGCGACGTGATCGTCGACCATTCCGGTCGCCTGCATCAACGCATATGCCGTGGTGGGGCCGACGAATCTGAAGCCCCGCCGCTTGAGTTCCTTGGCCATTGCGGTCGATTCCGGGGTGACAGCAGGCACTTGATCCAGGTCAGCGGGCCGCGGCCGGGTCGGCGGCGCGAAGGACCACAACAGCTCACCCAGGTCGACATCGAGCTCGGTGACCGCCCTGGCGTTGGCGATGGTCGCCAGGATCTTGGCCCGGTTACGCACGATGCCCGCATCGGCCATCAACCGCTCGACATCGGCGTCGGTGTATTTCGCGACCGCGGCCGCATCGAACCCGTCGAACGCGGCGCGGAAGTTCTCCCGCTTACGCAGGATGGTCAGCCAGCTCAGCCCGCTCTGGAAAGCCTCCAGGCTGATCCGCTCGAACAGTGCGCCCGAATCCCGCAACGGCCGGCCCCACTCGGTGTCGTGGTAGTCGCGGTAGAGGACGTCGCCTGATTGCACGGCCCAGCCGCAGCGGATGCGTCCATCCTCCGTCACGGCTCCTCCGCGGTGCGCAGCTCCCCGGCGGTCGCCGAGACCTCCTCGTCCTCGTCGTCGTCGAGGTCGTCGGGCACACCGTAAGCCGCGCGCACCGCCGCCAGCTCTCCGCGCACCGCGTCGAGTTCGCGGCCCAGGCGATCCAGCACCCAGTCCACCTCGCTGGTCTTGTAGCCGCGCACGACCTGGGCGAACTTGAGCGCGTCGACATCGGCGCCCGTCACGCCCGAGGCGGGAAGCACCGTCGCGGTGGTACCCCGGGGAAGCGGCGGCAGGGTTTCGCCCCGGCCGAAAAGGACGCTGCCCAGCCCGAACAGCACCGTGGCCACCAGAACCAGCACCACCAGGTACAGCAGTATCAGTGTCACGCCCTCGATACTGCCTCACACCTGCGACACCTGGCGCGGGCGCTGCCTGACCGCGGACCTCGGCACGCGCCGAACGTGCACACAGATCGTGTTCGCCGCGATTTTCGCGATCTGAGTGCACCGTCGGCGTGCAAGGCCCAACCTCAGCGCGGCCGCAGGGTCACCATCGGCGGGCGGTCGGCCAGGGACACCGAGGACACCCGCGGGGTGAAGTCGTCGCCGTCGGCGTAGAACTGCGTCAGCCCCATCCCCGAATCGGCGATCCCGCACCGCGACAACAAGGTCGCGATGACCTGCCGGCTCATCGAGGCCAGCTCGGTCAGCGGCCGGTTGCGATGAGCCCGAACGCCGAGGTTCACCTGGGCGATGGCGTCCAGACCGAGCCGGTCGTACGTGTCGACCAGCAGACCGATCTCCACGCCGTAGCCGGGCGCGAAGGGCACCGACGTGAGCAATTCACGGGTACCGGCGTATTCACCACCCAGCGGCTGCAACACGCAGTTCAATTCGGGGCGCAGCGAGGCCAGCAGTGGGCGCGCGACGAGCTCGGTGACCCGGCCGCCGCCGTTGGCGTCCTCGGCGCCGCTGACCTTGAGCGGCCGCCGGTAGAACCCCTTCACCAGATGCACACCGTCGGTGGTGAGCAGCGGGCCGAGCAGCTTGGGGACGAACATCGGGTCGGGATCGATCAGGTCGGAATCGACGAACGCGATGAGGTCGCCGGTGGTGGCAGCCAGTGACCGCCACAGCACCTCGCCCTTGCCTGGCTGCGGCGCCACCTCGGGCAGCGCCACCTCACGGCTGACCACCCGGGCCCCGGCGGCGAGCGCGCGGATCTCGGTGTCGTCGGTGGAGCCCGAATCGAGCACGATCAGCTCGTCGACCAGCCCGCCCAGCAGCGGGGTGATGGTCTCGACGACGGAGGCGACGGTTTCTTCCTCGTTGAGCGCCGGCAGCACCACCGAGACCGTACGGCCGGCCTTGGCGGCTTCCAGCTCGGCGATGGTCCAGCTCGGCCGGTTCCAGCTGTGGTCGGTCAACCAGCGGTGTCCGATCACGCCGTCGGTGACGTCCAATTCGGGTATTGCAGTCATGCCAGTCCCCTCACCGTTCGTGCGGGTGCCCGCACTCCCTGGATCGACGCGACCATCTCCAGCACGCGCCGTGTGGGTCCGACCTCGTGTACCCGGAACATCGCGGCTCCATCCGCGGCGGCCAGTGCCGTCGCGGCCAGGGTGCCCTCCAGGCGTTCGGTCAGATCCACACCCAGAGTCTCCCCGACAAAATCCTTGTTGCTCAGTGCCATCAGGACAGGCCATCCGGTCTTAACAAGATCTTTTACGTGGCGCAACAAACTAAGACCGTGATGAGTGTTTTTGCCGAAATCGTGGGTCGGATCGATGAGGATCTTCTCGCGTGGCACACCCGTTGCCACGGCCCGCTCCGCGGCGGCGGTCACCTCGGCGATGACGTCGTCGACGACGCCGCGCTCGGTGATTCCGTAGTTCACCCGGAACGGCCGGGTGCGCGGTACCGCACCTCCGGTGTGTGAGCACACCAGGCCCGCACCGAACTCGGCAGCCACTTCCGGCAAGCCCGGATCCGCGCCGGCCCAGGTGTCGTTGATCAGGTCGGCGCCGGCCGCGCAGGCCTGCTTGGCCACGGTCGCGCGCCAGGTGTCGACGCTGATCAGCTGGTCGGGGTAGGTGGCGCGCAGCCATTCGATGAACGGGACGACGCGGGCGATCTCCTCGTCGGCGTCGACGGTACTGCCGGGACCGGCCTTGACCCCGCCCACGTCGATGACGTCGGCACCCTCGTCGATCACCCGTGCCGCGGCGGACTTGGCGGCCTCGTCGGTGAAGGTGGCGCCGCGGTCGTAGAACGAGTCCGGCGTCCGGTTGACGATCGCCATGATCAGCGCACGGTCCGCCGCGACCGGGCGCCCGCAGAACAGGCCACTGGACGTCGTCAACACGCCTCCATAGTGCCCGGTGGCTCAACCGCAGCAGTATTCGCGCCAGCTTCCGCGCCGTTTTCTACCTGTTGGTCGTCACCGGACGCGATCGACGACCCAGGCGTGGAAATCGGCGCGGAGCTGCCCGCCCCGCCTACTTGGGTCGTTTGCCCGCGGTCACCTCGTCGGGGTATTCGGCATAGAACGGCACATAACCCTCGTCCCGCCCGGCCAAGACATACAGCGGATCCTCGATGTCGTCGCCATAGCCCTGCTTGCGCAGATCGACCTTCTGGCTCTTGAAGGTCGAGGTGTGGGCCAGTTCAGGGACGACGCGGACGAACAACGGGACGGCATACGCCGGCAGGTGGCCGTAGAACGCGTCGGCCAGCGCCTTGCCGTCGAACTCTTTGCCGCCCTTGAGCTGCACCGCGGCCATCCCGGCCCGGCCGCCGGCACCCGGCACCTCCACGCCGAACACCGTGCATTCCTCGATCAGCGGATTGCTTGCCACGGCAGCTTCCACCTCGGTGGTGGCCACGTTCTCGCCTTTCCACCGGAACGTGTCACCGAGCCGGTCGGCGAACGCGGCATGACCCAACCCCTGCGACCGCATCAGGTCGCCGGTGTTGAACCAGACGTCGCCCTCTTTGAAGGCGTTGCGCACCAGTTTCTTCTCGCTGGCGGCCTTGTCGGTGTAGCCGTCGAAGGGCTGCAGTGCGCTGATCTTGGACAGCATCAGGCCGGGCTCGCCGCGCTTGACCTTGCGCAGCCGGCCGTCGGCGCCGCGGGCGGGTTCACCGCTGTCGGCGTCGTACTCGACGAAGGCGACGGGGCTCGGGCAGATGCCGGTGGACTTCGAGACGTTGAAGACGTTGACGAAGGCGGTGTTGCCCTCACTGGCGGCATAGAACTCGCAGACCCGCGGGATGCCGAAGCGCTGGGTGAATTCGTCCCAGATGGCCGGGCGCAGCCCGTTGCCGACGATGACGCGCACCTTGTGCGCGCGGTCGGTCGGCTTGGGTGGCTGGTTGAGCAGGTAGCCGCAGATCTCACCGATGTAGACGAATGCGGTGGCCCCGTAGTCGATGACCTCGTCCCAGAACCGGGACGCCGAGAACGACTTGCCCAGGGCCAGTGCGGCACCCGAGTTCAGCGCCGAACCGACCGAGACCGTCAGGGCATTGTTGTGATACAGCGGCAGGCAGCAGTACAGGGTGTCGTCGCTGTGCAGCCGCAGCCCGAGACCGCCGAAGCCGGCCAGGGCGCGCAGCCAGCGGTAGTGCGTCATGACACTGGCCTTGGGCATGCCGGTGGTGCCCGAGGTGAAGATGTAGAAGGCCTTGTCCTTGGCCAGGACCGCCGATGTGGTGGCCGGGTTGGTGGTCGGTGCCGTGGCGGCCAGCCGGCGCAGCTCGTCGACCGTCATCAGCCCGTTGGCCTCGGCATCGCATTCGGTGACGTGCTCGATCAGATCGGACTCGGCGATCACTGCCGTGGCATTGAGCAACCCGATGCTGTGGGCGAGCACCTTGCCGCGCTGGTGGTAGTTGAGCATGCCTGCCACGGCGCCGCATTTGACGATCGCCAGCATCAACAGCACCGCGTCGGGTGAGTTGCGCAGCATCACCCCGACCACGTCGCCGTGGCCGACGCCTTTGGCGGCCAGGACCGCGGCATAGCGGTTGACCGTCTCGTTGGCCTCGCGATAGGTGATGCGCTCGTCACCGAACTTGAGGAAAACCCGGTCGGCGTATTGGGCGGCCCGCTCCTGAAACACCTTGCCGATCGAGGTCTTGGCAGTGGGCCGCGCCATCACACCGGTGAGCACACCCCGGACGATGACCGGCGCGTCCATCAGCAGACCGGGCACCTGGCCGGCGAGGTCGAGTAAGCCGACGCTGCTCCTGGTGCCCGATTTCCGGTCGGTCATGCCGTGTCCCCCTGCGCGTTGTCGTGGGCCGCTCGTGTGGCCAACACCTTAAACCGCGCCGGTTAGGGCCGTTACCGGCGGTTCTATGTAACCGGTGCGCACACGTCCAGCGCGGCGGCGACCTCGTCGACGACCACCAACCGATCCAAGGCCGCACTGCTCACATAACCGGAGTCGACAAGTCCGCGCAGCCAGTTCAGCAATCCGTCGTAGTGGCCGAACGGATCGAGCAGCACCAGGGGCTTGTCGTGCATTCCCAGATAGCCGGCGGTCCAGGCCTCGAAGAACTCTTCGAGCGTGCCGATCCCGCCGGGCAGCGCGATGAACGCGTCGGAGCGGTCCTCCATCACCTTCTTGCGTTCCCGCATGGTGTCGGTGACCACGAGTTCTTCGGCGTCGACGTCGGCGAGTTCCCGGTGCACCAGTGCCTTGGGGATGACGCCGACCGTACGGCCGTTGCCCGAACGCGCAGCCCGGGCCACCGCCCCCATGGCCGAGACGTTGCCTCCGCCGGAGACCAGGGTCCAGCCACGCTTGGCGATCGCGACGCCGACCTCACTGGCCAATGCCAGCAGTTCGGGGTGGGTGGGACCCGAAGCGCAATAGACACACACCGCCCACTGGCGGTCAATTTCACCGGACACGTACACAACGTAGAGGGTGCTGGTGAACCATCGATGTCCGGAGGGCGATGGACCTGGGATGGACTGAGCAGGTGTGCCCAGGGACACTGGGCTGAACTCGAAAGGCGATCTGGTGACTGATGATGTCGATCAACCGACTCGGTTGAGCCGCGAGTTCATCTTGGACACCGCGATCGAGCTGATCGACCGTGATGGTCTGGCGAAGTTGACCATGCGACGGCTGGGCACCGCCTGCGGCGTGGAGGCCATGGCGCTGTACCGCTATGTACACAGCCGGGGTGACCTGTTGACGGGCGTGGTCAACCACATCGTGGACCGCTTGTACGCCGATCAACTGGCCGCGCGCCGCCAGGAGGACGGTTGGCAGGACTTTCTGTTGCGGCTGGCTCACGGCGTACGTCAGATCGCCCTGGAACATCCCGAGGTGTTCCCGTTGGTCGCCACCGAGGCGCCGGAGGCGCCGTGGGTGCGGCCGCCGCTGCGCAGCCTGCGCTGGATGGAGACGTTCCTCGAGACATTGATCTCCTATGGCTTCAGCGATACCGCCGCCGTGTCGGCGTATCGGACGTACACCACATTCCTGGTTGGCCAACTGCTGCTGGAGGTGTCGGCGCGCGGGGTGGAGCTCAGCCCGGACGAGTCCAGCCTGCGCAACGAACCGCGGCCGGACACCTCGCTGGCGGACTATCCGAATCTGCGGCGCCTGCAACCGCTGCTGGCCGAGGATCACAGCACAGACGAGTTCGAAGAGGCCCTCGAGGCGCTGCTCGACCGCATCGAAACCTGGCTGCACAGACACTGACGGGTCCGTTTACAACGTAAACGGACCCAGTTATGCTGGGTTTCACCGTGGAATCGAACCAGCTGAATCACGAGCTGCACTGGACGGCTCGCATCGCTCCCGAGGGCCTCATCGTGCAGGTCTTCGGACAGGTCGATGCCCATAACGAGTCGACCTGGCAGCGCATGCTCGCCGAGCAGGCCGACGCCGCTCCCGAGTCCTCGATCCTCGTCGTCGACGGCGGATCCCTGGACTTCATGAGTTGCGGAGCGCTGCTCGCCTTGGCCAAGCAGGCCGTCGACTGCCGTCAACGTGGGATCACGGTGCGGCTGGCCATCGGTCAGCCGAGCATCAGGCGCGTCATCGCCGAATGTGGCTTGGACGACGCGATCTCGGCGTACCCGGATCTCGATTCCGCGTTGAACGGCGGCGGCCCGCCATAGGATTCGGTGGATGGCTGTCGATTGGGTGATCGCACCGCGTGACCGCGTTCTCGACGGCTTGGAGACGGGCCTGCACGAGTGTGGCGGCGCGGCTCTGCTCGGACCGGCCGGGGTGGGCAAGACGTCGGTGGCCCGTACCGCGGCCGAGCACCTCGGACCGGACTTTCGTCGGGTCGTGTGGATCACCGGCACGGAATCAACGGCGGCGGTGCCGTTTGCCGCGGTAGCCCATCTGATCGAGATCCCGGCAGCGGGTCGGACCGCCGACGTGCTGCGGGCCGCGCGCGAGGCGCTGGGCTCCGAGTTGCTGCTGATCGTCGACGACGCGCATCTGCTGGACCGGTTGTCGGCGGCCCTGGTGTACCAACTCGCTGTCAGCCGAGCTGCCAAACTCATCGTCACTTCATCCGAAGAAGCACCCGACCATGTGGCGGCGCTGTGGGTCGACGGACTGGTACACCGCGTCGACATGTCACCGCCGGGCCATGATGACGCCCGACTCGCCGATCAGGTGGCCACCTTTTTGTCGGACCTCCCCGAGGCCGCGCTCGACGTGCTACGCCAATTGGCAGTGCACGAACCGCTGGCGGTCTCCGACGTCACCGCGCTGACCGGTCCCGACGCCGTTCAAGAGGCGCAGCGATGCGGCGTGGCCCGCGTCGAAGGACTTCAGGTGCGGTGTGTGCATCCGCTGTTCCTCCGCGCCGTACGGGCCGCCGTGGGCGGGCCCGATCTGCGACGGCTGCGCAACGCTGTAGTCGAGCTGCTGGCCGCCGGGCCACGTCCCGGCGTGGTGGACCGGCTGCGGGTGGCGGTGCTGGCCCTGGACAGTGACGTGTCCCTGCCCACCGACGAGCTTGTCGACGCCGCCGGCGAGGCATTGCGGTTGGGCGATCTGGAGTTGAGCGAGCGACTGGCCCGCGTCGCGGTGGAGTCCGGCGCATGTTTCGCGGGGCTGCTGACGCTGGCTTACGCATTGGCCTGGCAGGGACGCGGCCGGGAAGCCGACGCGGTGTTGGGGCAGATCGATCCGACCGGCCTGGACGACGACCAGCTGATGGCGTGGTCTTTGCCGCAGGCGGCCAACCAGTTCTGGATGCTGTCCGAGCCCGAACGCGCGACGGCGTTCCTGCGGGCCACCCGCCGTCGCGTGACGACGCCGAGCGCACAGATCACCATCGACGCGTTGGCGGCTACCTTCGCGATGAATGCCGGTGCGCCACAACGAGCTTTGGGCCTGGCGCAGGAAGTGTTGGACTCCCCCGACGCCGACGACACCGCGATCGGATGGGCGGGGTCGACGGCAGCCCTGAGCTGTGCGCGGACCGGGCAGTTGGCCCGCGTGGAGGCGATGGCCCAGCGTGCGCTGGCCGCCGGGCATCCGGGACTGTTGCGGTTCACCAGCGGCTTCGGGCAGACGACGGCGTTACTGATGACCGGTGAGCTCGACAAGGCCTGGGAATTGGCCTGCAACATCACCGATTTCACCCAGCTCCTACAACCGGGACGAGCCATCGGTGAGGTGCTCATGGCTGACGTGTTGCTGGTCCGCGGTCAGCTCGACGACGCGATTGCCTTGTTGCGCAAGGCGGCCACCGCCTTGGCACCCACCGGCTACTCCTGGGGGCCGCTGGCCTGGATGCTGTTGGCCCAGGCGCTCGGCCAACGCGGGATGCCGATGGAGGCCGCCAAAGCGCTCTCGCGGGCGGAATCCCGGCATGGGCTCAAGTCGATGTTGTTTGCGCCTGAGCTGGCCATGGCCCGGGCCTGGACCTGCTCTGCCCGTAACGATTCGGTGGGCGCGGTGACAGCGGCGCGCGAGGCGGCCAAGACTGCGGAGCGGGGCGGCCAATCCACGGTGATGCTGCGGGCCCTGCATGACGGTGTCCGACTGGGCGACACCCGCGCCGTCGACACACTTGCCCGGATCGATGTGGACTTCGTGTTCGGTCAGCTGACGACGGACCACGCAAGCGCGTTGGCAGCCGGGGACGCCGCGGGATTGCAGTCGGTTGCGGGGCGATATCGCGAGGTCGGGATGCTCGCCGCGGCCGAGGATGCCGCACGTCAAGCCGGTAGCTGAACGCGGGTGACCAGGCAACTCTGGTCACATCAGCCACAGATTTCGGCCGGGTATCCGATGTGCCCGCCTACTAGCGACTTCTCAGCGACAATCGCCGCATCAGCACCAGCGGCACCATTTGTCGCAGGACGACTGACTACTTGCGTCAC
>NZ_LZJD01000025.1:0-87226 GCF_001666875.1 Mycobacterium sp. E802 | reverse complement strand
CGGCGATCCCGCCGATCGTGCAGGGTGATGCCACGATCCTGGACACCGAGACGCCATTGTCGTTCGTCTGCTACTGGGTCATCCCGTTCGTCCTGCTGGGGTTGGCGGTGCTGGCCTCGCGCATCCTGCCCGACCGGATGACGGCGGGGATCAACGACATCGTGCGCAAGACAACGTTCGTGGCGTTTTCCGAGGCCGAGATCGACCAGCTCTATTTTCTGGCCCAAGAACACGCCAACCGCGAGGTGGGGGCCGGGCAGGAAGCCTACGACGTCCGGGTCGGTGGGTCGGGAACTCCCTTGGTGGGCGACGAATCCCGGATGTCCTGGCCCTCCACGTACAAGGTGCGAGACCGCAAGCGCTGACGGCCGCGGCGTCAGGCGGCCGGCGTCATGCCCAGCAAGCCGAACATCATCACGAGGCCTGGCAGCAGGTTGGTCACCTGGTGCGCCAGGATGCCGCCCCAGAGGTTCCCGGAATACAGGCGCGCCAACGCAATCGGAAGGGCCACCACCAGTAGCAGGGGTGCGCGCTCGAGTTCCAGGTGGGCCACGGCGAACACCACGGTGGACACCGTCAGGGCGGTGATGCGTCCCCATCGTTGCTCCAGCGCGCCCCACAGCAGGCCGCGGTACACCACCTCTTCACAGATCGGGGCGATGACCGCGACCAGCACCAGTACGGTCACCGCCACCGGCCAGGTGGCTCGCACGCCCTCGAAGATCCCGCCCACCGCGGAGGTGGCGTCCGGTCCCACGATCGACTGGTAGAGCAGCGCAGCGGGCAGCGTGACGAACAGACCTCCGATGCCGAAGGCCACACCGAGACCGACCGCCCGCCAGGACCAATGCCAGCGAAAGTCGATCCGGGGACCGTTGCCTCGCCATTTCGCGATCGCCAGGGCCGACGCGGCCGCGAGCAGTGTCGGCGTCCCGATCGCCAGCGTGATCAGCCAGGCCGGTGGGGGACCGGCAGGCGCGAGCAACCCGAAGGAGGCCGACGTGAGCAGATAGACGGCCTCGACGACGACGAATGCGCCAAGACCCCAGCGGTGGGTCGGTCCGGTCGGTACCCGCGACGCCTCCTGAACAGCATCCATGCGGCCAGAGGCTACTGCTCCCGGTGGCGCCCCATCATGTATCGCCGAGATGTGGTCGGCGGACCGGTCGCCTGGTTCCGCGCGCTGATCGATCCGCCCCGATCAGCCGGAAGCTCAGTCCCGGTCCAGGTCGCCGTCGACCACCAACTGCCGCAGGGTTTTTCGGTCGAACTTTCCACTGGGCAGCGTCGGGATCCGGTCACCCGTGGTCAGTACCCAGCGGGTCGGCACCTTATAGGCCGACAGGTGTTCGCGGGCATGGGAGATCAGCGTCGCCACGTCGATCGGCGCGGTCGGCACGACGATGGCACATACCTGTTCGCCGCGTTGTGGATCGTCGAGGCCGATGACCACACATTGCGCCACATCGGCAGCTTCGGCGATGACGGCCTCGACCTCCAGGGGCGAGACGTTGGCGCCGGCAGCCTTGATCAGATCCGTGGTGCGTCCGACGTAGAACAACCGGGGGTCGCCGTCGCGCCGGTACACCTTGTCACCGGTGTGGTACCAGCCGTCGGCGTCGAAGGTTTCGCAACGTTCCTGCTTGTTGTATCCGGCCATCACCCCGATACCGCGGACCAGGAGTTCGCCGGTGTCGCCGGGACGGACCGGCTTGCCCTGCTCGTCGACGATGGCGATGTCGGTGTAGACGAACCCGCCTGCGGTCTCGGACATAGTCCGGTGCACCGGAAATCCGTCGGGCACATCGGTCATCGCGATGTCGAGCGGCCCGTCGCGCAGCATGGGCGCACTGCTGAGGTCCCGGTCGGCGAACGACGGGTGTTCGCGCATCCGCTGGGTGAACGCCGGCCAGCCCACCACACCGGTGATACGTTCGCGCTCGACGAGATCCAACGCGGTCGCCGCGTCGAGTTTCGGCATGACCGCCAGGGTGACGGGTTCGTGCAGCGCCCCGGTGGCCGCGAGCAGGCCGCCGATCCAGAAGAACGGCATGGCGCACAGAATCCGGGGCGGGTCCTCGGATTTGGTGATCGCGCGGATGGCGCTCGGCCAGGTCGAGGTCTGCCGCACGAGTGTGCCGTGGGTGTGCAGTACCCCTTTGGGGTCTGCGGTGGAGCCGGAGGTGTGCACCATGATGGCCAGGTCGGCGGGGGCGACCTCGGCTTCGGCTGCGGCCAGGATCTCGGCCGGCACGCCATGGCCGGTCTGCGTGTCCACGCTCGTTGCCCAGGGCCGGTCGATGTCGCCGACGACGGCGATGCGACGCAGATAGGGTGCGGCGCGCACGACCAGTCGGTTGCCGACGTGGCCGGTCAGCTCGGGTAGTGCGGCCTCCAGCCGCGCGGCGACATCGATGTTCAGGACCGTGCTGGGAGCGATCAGGAACCCGATGTCGGCCAGCCGTAACACCTTTGCGATTTCCGCCGGGGCGTACAACGTGCTCAGCGGCACCGCGACCGCCCCGATGCGTGACACCGCAAGCCACCACGTCACCCATTCGCCACCGTTGGGAAAGAACAGCCCGACGCGGGTGCCCTTGCCCACCCCTTCGTGCAGCAGCCACCGCGCCAGGCGGGCGGACCGTTGTTCGGCTTCGAGGTAGGTGAGCCGTTCGGTGGGGGTGACCAGATAGGTGCTCTCCGGGAACTCGGCAACACTGTGTTGCAGCAGAGCGGGGATGGTCAACGGCGATTGCGTCACCCGCCCATCTTCTCCAACGGGCGCTGGGCATCCGCTCGGGGTCGGTTCAGCGATCCTTCCTCGCCGCTCTCGCGACCTAGACTGCGGTCATGGACAGCGGCTCGCAGGTTCAATACGAGGCCCCGGAGGGATTACTGGGTATCGAGGATTGTCTCGACGAGAACGGCGACATCGTGTTGCCACCGGGGACCACCCTGATATCCCTGATCGACCGCAACATCGCCCATGTCGGTGACCTCGTCGCCTACCGTTACCTCGACCACAGCCAATCGGAGGAACAGGTACTCGAGCTGACCTGGACGCAGTTGGGGGTCAGGCTCAGAGCGGTCGCCGCGCAGCTGCAGCAGGTCGCGGCACGCGAGGACCGGGTGGCCATCCTTGCGCCGCAAGGTCTCGACTACGTCGTGGGATTCTTCGCCGCGATCAAGGCCGGAAACATCGCCGTGCCGCTGTTCGCCCCAGAACTGCAAGGTCACGCCGAACGGCTCGAGACGGCACTGTTGGATTCGCGTCCCACCACGGTGCTCACCACCGCTGCCGCCGACGCCGCGGTACGGGCATTCCTGGACACGATGCCGGACGCCGTGCGCCCGCAGGTGGTGATCATCGACGAGATCCCCGATTCGGCAGGCGAGGGCTTCCTTCCCATTCCGGTTGATCCCGACGACGTCTCCCATCTGCAGTACACCTCCGGGGCCACCCGTCCGCCGGTCGGAGTGGAGATCACGCATCGCGCCGTGGGCACCAACCTCATGCAGATGATCCTGTCGATCGATCTGCTGAACCGAAATACCCACGGCCTCAGCTGGTTACCGCTGTACCACGACATGGGTTTGTCCATGATCGGATTTCCCGCGGTGTATGGCGGGCATTCGACGTTGATGTCGCCCACCGCATTCATCCGCAGGCCGCAGCGGTGGATCCAGGCGCTCTCGGACGCCTCGCGGGACGGTCGGGTCATCACTGCCGCGCCGAACTTCGCCTACGAATGGACCGCTCAGCGCGGTGTGCCGTCTCCCGGTGACGACATCGATCTGCGAAATGTCGTGCTCATCATCGGGTCCGAACCGGTAAACCCCGAGGTGATAACGACTTTCAACGAAGCATTCGCGCCCTACGGGCTCCCGCCGACGGCGTTCAAACCGTCATACGGGATCGCCGAGGCCACGCTGCTCATCTCGACGATCGCCCCGGCCGAGCAGGCCTCGGTCGTCTACTTCGATCGCGAGCAACTCGCCGACGGGCGTGCAGTCCGTGTCGGTGCCGAGGCCGACGGCGCGCTCGCCCAGGTGTCCTGCGGGCAACCGGCCCGCAGTTTGTGGGCGGTGATCGTCGACCCGAAGACGGCCGACGGTCCGGCTGCCGAAGTGGCCGACGGTCAGGTCGGCGAGATCTGGTTGCACGGCAACAACATCGGACGAGGTTACTGGGGCCGCCCGGAGGAGACCCGGAAGACGTTCGGGGTGCGGCTGCAGCAGCGGCTGGCCTCCGGCAGTCACGCCGACGGGGTGCCCGAGCACGCCGGGTGGCTGCGCACCGGGGATCTGGGTGTCTATGTCGAAGGACAGTTCTACGTCACCGGGCGGATGGCCGATCTGGTGTGCATCGACGGACGCAGCCATTACCCGCACGACATCGAGGCCACTGTCGCCGAGGCCTCACCGCTGGTACGACGTGGCTACGTGACTGCATTCACCGTGCCGTCCGACGACGAAACCGACTGCAGCCGGTTGGTGGTGATCGCCGAGCGTGCGGCCCGCTCCAAACGCGCCGACCCCGAGGCGGCCAGTCAGGAGATCCGAGCGGCGGTGGCGCAGCGACATGGATTGTCGGTGGCAGATCTGCGGTTCCTGCCGGCCGGCGCGATCCCACGGACCACGAGCGGCAAGCTGGCCCGGCTGGCGTGCCGCAGAGAATATCTCGACGGCACCCTGGGTGTGCGTTGACCGGCCGCAGATTTCACCCTGGCCAAATCGCGCCTGGCCAGCCAAGATTGCACCATGTCTACCCATCGAGCTGTTCATGTCCAGTCGGCAGGCGGTGCTCTGGAACTCGTCGCGGCCGAGAGCGTCGCACCCGAAGCCGGACAGGTCCGGGTGGCGGTGGCGGCCTGCGGGGTCTGCGGCACCGACCGCGCGATCGTCAACGGCGGGTTCCCGGGCATCAGCTGGCCGCTGACCCCAGGTCATGAGATCGCCGGCACGATCGCCGAAATTGGGTCAGGAGTAAGCGATTTCGCGGTCGGTGATCGTGTCGCGATCGGATGGTTCGGCGGGCACTGCGGCGTCTGCATCCCGTGCCGCAAGGGTCTTTTCATCCACTGTGAGCGGGGACAGATACCGAGCCTGCATTACCCCGGCGGTTACGCGGAGTCGGTGACTGTGCCGGCCAACGCCATTGCCAGGATCCCGGACGAGCTGTCGTTCGCCGAGGCAGCCCCCATGGGGTGTGCCGGGGTGACCACCTATAACGCGCTTCGCCATACCCGTGCGGTGGCAGGTGATCTGGTCGCGGTCCTCGGGGTGGGCGGCTTGGGCCATCTCGGCGTGCAGTTCGCCGACGCGATGGGCTTCGAGACGGTTGCCATCGCCCGTGGCCCGGACAAAGAAGCCGATGCCCGCTCGCTCGGGGCGCGGCACTACATCGACTCCACCGCTGGCGACGTCAGTGCGGCGTTGCGTGACTTGGGCGGTGCCGCAGTGGTTCTGGCCACCGTGGGCAACTCGCAGGCGATGGCCGAGACGGTCGGCGGGCTCGCGCCACGAGGCGAGCTGGTCGCGATCGGGGTGTCGGCCGATCCGTTGCCGATCAGCCCGGTGCAACTGATCCAGCCGGCGCTGAGCATTTCGGGCCACCCGTCGGGGACCGCGCGTGACGTCGAGGAGACGATGCATTTTGCGGTTCTGTCCGGGGTGCGGGCCCGGATCGAGGAACGGCCGCTCGACGATGCCGCAGCTGCCTACGCCGCGATGGAGCAGGGGCGGGCGCGGTACCGCATGGTCTTGACCATGTGACTTGGCCGTGCGATCGGTCGGGCACGAGGAATCCGGTTATCCGGCCCCATCATTCACGGCGAACGGGTAGCGTCGGAATCTCGTTTGCTGGACGACGTATCGGTGGGGGCCGCGATGGTGTGGAATCGGATGGCAACAATGATCGCCCACGCGGCGGTATCGGCCGCCCTCCTCGTGCCGGCGTGCTGCGCTGTCGGGATCACACCGGCCGCGGCGGCCCCGCTGCCCGCCGCGCAGATCGATTTCGGCGGCCTGATGCGCACGTATCGGCTTCACCTACCGGCGGGTGGCGGCGCACCCTCGGGACTCGTCGTCAACCTGCACGCCGCCGGTGCGACGGGCGCCGATCAGGCCGCCCTGACCCATTACGACGCGGTCGCCGACGCCCATGGGTTCGCCGTCGTCTATCCCGACGGCATCGACTACAGCTGGGCCGACGGCCGCGGCGCCTCGGTGCCCGACCGGCAGGGCATCGACGATGTCGGTTTCATCGCAACACTGGTCGACCGGATCGTCGCCGAGAACGGCATCCCGCGTGGCCGGGTATATGCCACCGGTCTGTCGGCGGGCGGATTCATGGCCAATCGGTTGGCCTGCGACCGTGCGGACCTGTTCGCGGCAATCGCACCCGTTGCCGGCACCCTCGGCTCCAATGTGGGTTGTCAGCCGTCTCGGCCGGTGTCGGTGCTTGCCACCTACGGCACGGCTGACCCCGTCGTGCCGTTCAACGGTGGACCGATGACCGGTCGCGGTGGCGGTAGCACGGTGTTGTCCGGGCCGGCGTTGGTGGACCGGTGGCGACAGATAAACGGTTGCCCGGCACCCTCGGACGAGGTGCTGCCCAGCACCGGCGACGGCACCGAGACGCACCGCATCGCCTCGGACGGCTGCGCAGCAGGCACGTCGGTGGTGTTCATGCGCGTCGACGGTGGCGGGCACACCTGGCCCGGTGTTCCCGAGATCCTGCCGGTGCAGGCCGTCGGCGCGGCCAGCCGGGCCTTCGACGCCTCGGATGCCTCCGCTCAATTCTTCGCCTCCCACGGGCGATAGTCGCCGCCCGAGGGCCAATATCGCTCAGGCCGCGGTTAATCCCGCCGTGACCCGGAGGCGACGATCGGGCGGTGAGTGAATGGCTGTACGGCACAGTCGGATTCAGGTCCGCCACTTATCCCGTGCGCGTCAAGTCTGCGCACGCCTGCGTCGGCGCGACGCGGGGATGGCACAGGTTGTACGGCGTTAGGGTTTCGGCCGTGGATTGGCACAGCTGGCATGAGGACTACGACCGGCCGGATTCGGCTTTGGCGCACCGGCTCCGGGCCGTGCAGACGCTGATCAGGCAAGCCTTGGACGAGGCCCCGGTCGGCCCGCTGCAGGTGGTCAGCCTGTGCGCCGGACAGGGCCGAGACCTCCTCGAGGTGCTGATCGATCACCCGCGACGGGCAGACGTCCGCGCGCGCCTGGTCGAACTTGACCCGCGCAACGCCGCGGTCGCCTCCGAGACGGTGAACGTCTACGGGCTCACCGGTGTCGAGGTGGTTACCGGCGATGCGTCGCTCATCGACCATTACCAGGAGCTGGTGCCCGCCGACATCGTGGTGGTGTGCGGCATCTTCGGAAACATCACCGACGAAGACATTGCGGGGACGATCGGCTTCTTGCCGCAGTTGACGAAACCGGGCGGCACCGTGCTGTGGACCAGGGGTCGCACGGTTCCCGACCGAGTCCCGTTGATCCTCAACTGGTTTGACGAGCGTGGTTTTGACCTGGTCTGGGTCTCGCCGCCGGAGGTGAGTTACGGCGTCGGCGCCCACCGGTTCACCGGAGCGTCGCAACCATTGACCTCCGGCGCCCGGATCTTCACCTTCGTCGGCTCGGATGTGATCCGCGCCGCTGACGCGCAGCGCAGTCCCGCGACCTGACGGTCGGCCCCACCGGGCACACAGACCCGAGCCTCCACCGGCAGCCGCCGGTTCATCAGTAGTCTGCTCAAAGATGACTGAGGAAGGGTTGAACGGCAGGGCCCGCCTGCGCGGTGGGCTGCGTATGGCCCTGCGTGGGCGGCGTGACCCCGCACCGGTCGCCGGTCGGCGCAGCCGGACGTCGGCCGGGATGGGCGACGTACACACCCGCAAGGTGCTCGATCTGACCATCCGGCTCGCCGAAGTGATGCTGTCCTCGGGCTCGGGTACCGCCGATGTCGTGGCCACCGCCCAAGACGTGGCGCAGGCCTACCGGCTCACCGACTGCGTCGTCGACATCACCGTCGCCACGATCATCGTGTCGGCGCTGCCGACCGCCGACAGCCCTCCGGTCACGATCATGCGTTCGGTCCGGACCAGATCCACCGACTACACCAGGCTGGCCGAACTCGACCGCCTGGTGCGGCGGATCACCTCGGGCGGTATCGCCGTCGACGAGGCACACGAGGCGATGGACGAGCTCACCGAGAGCCCGCACCCCTTCCCACGCTGGCTGGCCACGGCCGGCTGGGCCGGTTTCGCGCTGGGTATCGCGATGCTCATGGGCGGCAACTGGTTGACCTGTCTGTTGGCCAGTGTCACCGCCGCCGCGATCGACCGGGTCGGCCGGGTGCTGAACCGGATCGGGACCCCGTTCTTCTTCCAGCACGCCGTCGGCGCGGCCATCGCCACGCTGGTGGCGTTGGCAGCGTACCAATACACCGGTCAGGGTCTCAGTGCGCTGGTCGCCACGGGCATCGTGGTGTTGCTGTCCGGGATGACCCTGGTCGGTGCGGTGCAGGACGCGTTGACCGGTTACATGGTCACCGCGGTCGCCCGCCTCGGCGACGCGGTGTTCCTCACCGCGGGCATCGTGGTCGGCATCGTCGGTGCGCTGCAGGCCGCCACACTGCTCGGCGTCGGGATCGAACTACACGTCAACGCGCCCGGCACCTTCATCATCCCCAGCGATCCGCTGCACATCGTGCTGGCCGTCGCCGGTGCGGCGCTGGCCGGGGTCTGCTTGACGCTGGCCAGTTATGCGCCACTGCGTTCGCTGCTCACCGCGGGGCTGGCCGCCGGGCTGGCCGAGCTGACGTTGATCGGCCTGGGCACTGCCGGGTTCGGACAGTGGGCGGCCACCGGTGTGGCCGCGATCGGGGTCGGCTTCATCGCCACGTTGATCTCGATTCGCCGGCAGTCCCCGGCTCTGGTGACCGCGACCGCCGGCATCATGCCGATGCTCCCCGGTCTGCCGGTGTTCTGGGCGGTGTTCGCCTTCGCCGTCGACGAGAAGTTCGGCCAGGGGCTGGCCTACCTGTTGACCGCGGCGGCCACCGCGTTGGCACTGGGCAGTGGTGTGGTGATGGGTGAGTTGCTCGGCTCACCGCTGCGCTACGGCGCCGGACGGATCGGCGATTTCTTCCGGATCGAGGGACCGCCCGGGGTCCGACGAGCCGTCGGACGGGTGGTGCGACTGCGGCCGGCGGAGAACACCGCGGCGGTCGGTGTACAGCGCGCCGAGAGCGTCCCGCTCGAGGCGCCACCCGCACAGGAACCGGACAGTGACCCCGACGGCGACAGCGACGACGCGCCCGGCTCCTGAACCTGCCCCTCGGATCAGGTGAACGGAAGGAAGTCGCCGTTGATCCACACGCCCCAGTGGCCGCCCGCAGGCAGGTTCCACCAGACCATCGGGTGACCCTGCCACGTGTCGGCCGGCTTCTTCGGCGCGTTGGGCGGCGGCGGGAGACTCGGGTCCGGTTCGGCGTTCGCGGTGGCCGTGCCGAGGCCGACGGCGGCCCCGACCACGCCAATAGCCGCGATACTCGCCAGGGTTGCCTTGCTCAGGAACATGGATGCCCACCTCGGTGCTTGAGATCGAACTTCGACACCAGAAGCTTAGCCAATCGAACCGATTGATCCGGCACCCCCGGCGTGATGACTGCCATACGAGTCATGATGGACCCGTTCGACGCGGTCTGCTCCCAGATCCGAAACTGCGCCGCTCTGGCGCCGATTCAATTCCGGGACGGATGGTTAACCTCCTAAGTGTGGGCAACAGTCGAATGAAGGTGTTGATCATCGGTGGGGGATTCGGCGGCATGTTCTGTGCGCGTCGGTTGGGCGGCGTCGACGTCGACGTCACTGTGCTCGACCGGTCGGCCGGACATCTGTTCCAACCGCTGCTCTACCAATGCGCCACCGGGACATTGAGCCTCGGACAGATCAGCCGCCCGTTGCGTGAGGAATTCGAGCGGCACCGCAACGTCACCACCCTGCTCGGCGAAGCCATCGACGTCGACCCCGACACTCGCCGGCTGACCGCCCGGCGGCCCGACGAGACGACGTTCACCATCGACTACGACGTGCTCGTCGTGGCCGCGGGCATGCAACAGTCCTATTTCGGCAACGAGCACTTCGCTCAGTGGGCACCGGGGATGAAGACCCTCGACGACGCGCTGCACATCCGTCAGCGGATCCTCACCGCCTTCGAGATCGCCGAGACGCTGCCGCCGGGGCCGGAGCGCGATGGGTGGCTCACCTTCGCCGTCGCCGGTGGCGGGCCGACCGGTGTCGAACTCGCCGGCCAGATTCGCGAGATGGCCACGCGCACCTTGGCCAACGAGTTCCATAGCATCGAACCCGAAGAAGCCAGGGTGCTGCTGTTCGACGGCGGTGAGCGGGTGTTGAAGTCCTTCGCCCCGGAGCTGGCGGACAAGGCGACACGGTCGCTGCAGGATCTCGGCGTCGAGCTGCACATGGGTGTGCATGTGACCGACGTCGACCAAGCCGGGGTGACCGCCAGCCCGAAAGGCGATGGCCCGGATGAGCAGTACGCGGTGCGGACTGTGTTGTGGACGGCCGGTGTCGAGGCCGTACCGTTCGCCCGCCACGTGGCAAAGGTGCTGGGGGCTGAGTCGGACCGCAGCGGACGCATCGCGGTGGGCCCGGATCTTTCCGTGCCCGGCCATCCCGAGGTCTTTGTCATCGGCGACCTCGCCGGCCGTGACCACCTGCCCGGGGTGGCCGAGAACGCGATGCAGGGCGGGCTCCACGTGGCATCGTGCATCCGGCGCGAGCTTGCCGGGAAGTCCCGGCGGCCATTCCGCTACCGCGATCTCGGCTCGGCGGCGTACATCGCTCGCGGGCAGGCGCTGCTGCAGGTCGGTCCGGTCAAGATCGCCGGCTTTTTCGGCTGGCTGGCTTGGGGGCTCATCCATATCGCGTTCCTGGCCGGGGTCAGAAACCGGATCAGCACGGTGAGTACCTGGATGGTCACCATCGCCCGCGCCAACCGCGGGCATCGGGCATTCATGCTCGGTTCCGCCGGGTCGCCCGAGCAGCACTACACCTGGACGGTGTGGGATGCGCCGACACCGCCGCCGCAGGCGCAGGTGGAGGGCGAACGGTAGCGCGGTGTGCGACGATGCACGGACCGCCCGGTTCTCCTGGTAGATGTGCCGGCGGTGTTGACAGAGAGGACCGCCGGATTGACCACTGACGCGCGCCGCGCCACCCGTTCGGTCAGCGGGATGAAGCGCGCCATCGCGGGGCTGACCCTCGTCGCAGCCGCGCTGGCTACGGCGGCCCAGGCCGCAGCCGATCCGGCTGTGCCCGATCCGGCTGTGCCCGAGCCGGCGCCCGCCCCGGTCGATCCGGCACTGGCAGCACCGCCACCGGCCCCGGCCGGTCCGCCGCAGGTTCCCGAGATCGCGAACCCGCAATACGGTTCCGGTCAATACGGTTCCGGCCCGATCGGCACGTTGCGCGATCTGTGGCACCAAGCCCACGATCCATACGGCTTCCAAGGCGGCGGGGGAGCGCCCCAGGGGGTCGCGCCGCCGCCGGGCGCGGGTCCGCCGCCGCCGTTGCCGCCCGGCTATGTATCGATCAACGCCCCCGGCTCGGAGACTCCGATGACCGAGCCGCCACCGGGCTCCGGACCGGCCGGTCCACCGCTGCCGCCCGGCTATTACTCGTTGAACGGGCCGCCACCGCCGGGGTACGAGTACAACAACACCCCGGGGCAGCAGCCGGCCGCGCCTCCGGCAGCTCCTACGCCGTAGCGAGGTGTCCCAAGACGTGGCCCAGGGCCTGTTTCAGGTCGGGGTGACGGAAGTGGTGACCGGCCGCCTGCAGCCGGGCCGGCATCGCACGCTGGCTCGCGCAGGCCAGTTCCCGGGCACCCTGCTCGCCCAGTAACAGCCGCGGCCCCCACACCGGGACCGGCAGAACCGTCGGGCGGTGCAGCACGGCGCCGAGCGCGTCGGTGTATTCGGCGTTGCGCACCGGGCTCGGCGCCGCCGCGTTGATCGGTCCTGACAGTGCGTCGTCCCATAGGCCCCGGTGATAGATGTCGATCAGATCGTCGATGCCGATCCACGGCAGCCACTGCCGGCCGTCACCGATGCGTCCACCGAAACCGGCGGCGAACAGCGGACGTAACAGCCGTAGCGTGCCGCCGCGCGGCGACTGCACAATTCCGGTGCGAATGCGCACCACCCGTATGCCGCGCCGCTCGGCCGGTGCCAGGCTGTCCTCCCAGTCAGCGACCACGTCGGCCAGAAATCCCTCACCGCGTTCCGCGGTCTCGGTGAGCACCTCGTCGCCACGGTCGTGGCCGTAGAAGCCGACCGCCGAGGCGCTGAGAAGAATCCGGGGGCCGGCATCGGTACGCGCGATGAGTTCGGCGAGCCGCCGGGTCGGCTCGACACGGCTGTCGCGGATCGCGCGGCGGTGTCCTTCGGTGAAGCGCCCGGCGATCGACGCGCCCGCCAGGTGGATGACGGCATCGACACCGGCGAGCAGGTCAGGGTGCGGGTCGTTCGGGTTCCATTGCCGCTCATCGGGTTTCGTGGCCGCGCGGCGTACCAACCGGATGACCCGGTGGCCTCCGGTGCTCAAGAATGCGGTCAGTGCCGTACCGACCAGTCCGGATGCCCCGGTGACCGCGACAGTCAGCGGTGCCACTCCGTGGGCCCGGGCGCGTTGGTGGGTGGCCAGATCGTCGGCCAGTTGCCGATGACGGTAGACGAACATCGGTCGCAGGAACCGGCCGGGCACCGGGGTATCGACCCGGTCGGTCATCCTGGTGCGGTTGTCGCCGACGGCATCGAAGTCGTGAATGTGGTTCCAGCGCACCGTCACAGCGGCCGGAAGCGACGCGAGCCCGCCACTGGCGATCTTGTCGGCGAACCGCCTGGGTGGGTCGTAGGCGTCGGCCTGGTGCGCGGCCACCCACCGCAGCCCGCCGGGCAGGGCGAGTTCGGCGCGACCATCTCGCAGTGAGACAGCCTCGGATTTGAGGTGCAGCGATTGCCATGGCGGCGACAGCCTGGTGAACGCGCCCGGCCGGGCGTGCCAGGCGAAGACTTCCTCGCGTGGGGCGTCGATGACGCTGGAGTACACCAATCCCATCGATCCGACGCTACGCCGGCAAAATCCGCCGTCTGGGCCGACGACCGTAAGGTCGCATCAACTGTAGGGCTTTCTGTAATAGAGTCCGTACGTGCTTGAGGTGCCGGTGGAAGGTGGGTCTGTGGAGCGCATGGCGATGACGCCGTTCTTCGTGAGGGGTGACGACGGGTTCACCCCGAACAAGATCGCCCACGGCGGCTGGGGGCCGACACTCGGCGGCCAGGTCGTCGGCGGCCTGCTGGCCCGCGCAGTCGAAGAGCTCGTCACCGACGACGATTTGCAGCCGGCGCGGTTCACGGTGGAGATCTTGCGCCGTGTGGCCAGTGCGCCGGTTCGGGTCAGCGCTTCGGTGGTGCGGACCGGCGCACGAATGCAGTCGGTGGATGCGGCGATGACGCAGGACGGAGAGCTGGTGGCCCGCGGGTCCGCGTTGTACCTACGCCGCGGCACACAACCTGACGGCGAATTTTGGTCGACCCCGCTCGACTTGCCGGCGCCGCCTGACGAACCGGCGCAGTTCGATGACGCGGTGCCGATGTTCATCAAGGCATACGGGCCGGATCCCGAGTGGACCGGCGAGGGGTTCCCGTGGCAGCAGGCCGGTCCCCGCTACGCGTGGCTGCGTGAGGTCCGCGAGCTCGTGGCCGGTGAAGAGCTCACGCCCTTCATCAGAGCCGCCCTGGCAGTCGACGTCACCAGTTCGATGACCAACTTCAGTTCGGCCGGGCTGGCGTTCATCAACGCCGACTACACCTTGGCGCTCAGCAGGCTGCCGGTCGGTCCGTACATCGGGATGGCCGCGGTGACGCACACCAGTGCTGACGGGGTGGCCACCGGCAGCGCGAGCCTTTACGACACCCTGGGCCCGATCGGTACCGGATTGTCCACTGCCGTGGCCAATTTCAACTTCAGTCCGAACGGACAAGCACCGCGACGAGAAAGTCCGACGACTCGTTGAAGGGACGCAGATCCCAGGTCGACAGCAACAGGTCGGGGGCGAACCCCGCCGCTCGGGCATCGTCGAGAAATTGCGTGAACTCGTACTCTCGGCCGGCGCCGAATCCGATCACCGCGCGACCGTCGTCAGCGAGGTGGGCGCGCAGCCGCGTCAGCACCTGAACCCGCGTGCTCGGGGCGAGGAAGGCCATCACGTTGCCGGCCGAGACGATGACGTCGAAGGGATCGGCGATGCCGCGCGCGGGCAGGTCGAGTTCGGCAAGGTCGCCGACGAGCCAGCGTGGGCCCGGGTGGTCCTGCTCGGCTGCCTCGATCAGCACCGGATCAACGTCGACGCCCACCACCTGGTGCCCGGCCTCGGCCAGGTAACCGCCCACCCGGCCGGGCCCGCAGCCGGCGTCGAGGATGCGGGCCTGACGCGAGGCCATGGCATCCACGAGACGAGCCTCCCCGGCCAGGTCCTCCCCGGCACGCGCCATCGCACGGAAGCGCTCGACGTACCAATGCGAGTGCCCGGGATCGGCCGCGACCTTCTGCATCCAGAGACTCTGCTCGACCATACGAGCATTGTCGCAAGCGACCGGCGTGCTGCTGCTCAGCCCCTGGCGTCGAGGATCTTGATCGCGAAGATCAACGAATCGCCCGGCTGGATTCCCGCAGCCGGCTGGCCCTCGGGGTAGCCGTCCGCCGAAGTCATGGCGACGGCGACCGTGGAGCCGACCTTCTGCCCCGAGATGGCCTTCTGGAAGCCCGGCACCACACCGGTAAGTGGGAAGTCGACCGGCTCGCCGCGTTCGTAGCTGCTGTCGAAGACCGAGCCGTCCCGTCCGTTGACACCCATGTAGCAGACCGAGACGTTGGCCGTCGGTGAGACCACCGGCCCGTCGCCGGCCGTGAGGGTGTGCACCTGGGTCTCCGTCACGCTGAACGGTCCGTCCACCTTGACCACAGGTGCCGCGCTGTCGGTCGAGCCGGTGACGGCGACACTGCCGGTGGCACCGGACAGCGTCCACTCGGGCGTGCCCGCATTCTGCGGGGCCGCCGTCGGACAGGTGCGGGCTTCGGTCGCGGTCTCGGCGATGGACGGTGTGAGGACGTCTCCGACCGAGGTTGTGCTGGTCGGCGATGCGCTCGACGAGGTGTCGGAATCCGACCCGCAGGCAGCGAGCGCGAGGGACAACGAGGCGGCGCACGCCGCGAGCGCCAGGGAAGAAGACAGACGAGAGGAATTCACGGTCGCCACGCTACATCTGCGTTGATCCGAGCCGGAACCTTGATTCCTTCCAAATTGGTCGCCACACTCGAAGTGATGGCTGATGGCCTCGAGTTCGCAGACATGTTGCGCTCGGCCGGGCTCCGCGTAACCCGCCCCCGGCTGGCGGTTCTCGATGCGGTGGGTGAGCATCCACATGCCGAAACAGAGCAGATCATTCGCGCCACCCGGGCGCACCTCCCGGACGTTTCCCACCAGACCGTCTACGACGCGCTGAACGCGTTGACCGCGGCCGGTTTGGTACGCCGGATACAGCCGAGCGGTTCGTTGGCCCGTTATGAGACGCGGGTCGGCGACAACCACCACCACGTCGTATGCCGGTCGTGCGGCGTCATCGCCGACGTGGATTGCGCGGTCGGCGCAACTCCATGCCTGACCGCATCAGATGACAACGGTTTCGAGATCGACGAGGCCGAGGTCATCTATTGGGGCCTGTGCCCCGATTGTTCGCGTTCTAAAGATCCTGATGGCAGCCCCGTCAGCCGGAGATGAAAGGGAATGCAATGCCTGCCGATACCTCTGATGCCCGTCCGCCCCATTCCGACACCGAAACCCACAGCCACAGTGAGTCCGAGAATCCGGTCATCGATTCGCCGAAGCCCAAGGCCCATGCGCCGCTGACCAACCGTGACTGGTGGCCCGAGCAGGTCGACGTGTCGGTGCTGCACCGGCAGAACAACAAAGGCAACCCGCTCGGCGAATCCTTCAACTACGCCGAGGCGTTCGCGCAGCTCGACGTCGAGGCGTTCAAACGCGACGTGATCGAGTTGATCAACACCTCACAGGACTGGTGGCCGGCCGATTACGGCAGCTACGCCGGCCTGTTCATCCGGATGAGCTGGCACGCCGCCGGGACGTACCGCATCTTCGACGGTCGCGGCGGTGCCGGTGAAGGCAGTCAGCGGTTCGCCCCACTCAACAGCTGGCCGGACAACGCAAATCTGGACAAGGGCCGGCGACTGCTGTGGCCGATCAAGCAGAAATACGGCGACAAGATCTCCTGGGCCGATCTGATCGCGTTCGCCGGTAACGCCGCGTTGGAGGGAGCGGGGTTCACGACGTTCGGCTTCGCCTTCGGGCGCGAGGACATCTGGGAGCCAGAGGAAATGCTGTGGGGTCAGGAGGACACCTGGCTGGGCACCGATCAGCGCTACGGCGGCACCAACGAGTCCGACCGCCGGCTGGCACAGCCGTTCGGTGCGACGACGATGGGGTTGATCTACGTCAATCCCGAAGGCCCCGAAGGCAAGCCGGATCCAGTTGCCGCGGCCCACGACATCCGTGAGACCTTCGGCCGGATGGCGATGAACGACGAGGAAACCGCGGCGCTGATCGTCGGCGGTCACACGCTGGGCAAGACCCACGGTGCCGGTGACGGTGACCTGGTCGGCCCGGAACCCGAGGGCGCCCCGATCGAGGAGCAGGGTCTGGGCTGGAAGTGTGCCTTCGCCTCCGGCAAGGCCGGCGACACCATCACCAGCGGTCTCGAGGTCGTCTGGACGCCCACACCGACCAAGTGGGACAACAGCTTTTTGGAGACGCTCTACGGCCACGAGTGGGAACTGACCCAAAGCCCTGGCGGAGCTTGGCAATTCGAGGCCAAGGACTCGCCGGAGATCATCCCGGACCCGTTCGATCCCAACAAGAAGCGCAAGCCGACCATGCTAGTCACCGATGTGTCGCTGCGGGTGGATCCGATCTACGGCGAGATCACCCGCCGGTGGCTCGATCATCCCGAGGAGATGGACGAGGCGTTCGCCAAGGCCTGGTACAAGTTGATGCACCGCGACATGGGCCCGGTCAGTCGTTATCTCGGTCCGTGGATCCCCGAGCCGCAGCTGTGGCAGGACCCGGTGCCCGATGTCGATCACCCGTTGATCGACGAGCAGGACATCGCCGGGTTGAAGGACAAGGTGCTCGGGTCCGGCCTGACGGTACAACAGCTGGTGAAGACGGCATGGTCGGCGGCGTCGAGTTTCCGCGGTACCGACAAGCGCGGCGGGGCGAACGGCGCGCGGATCCGGCTGGAGCCGCAGCGGCGCTGGGAGGCCAACGAGCCGTCCGAGTTGGACAAGGTGCTGCCGGTGCTCGAACAAATCCAGCAGGACTTCAACGGCTCGGCGGCCGGCGGCAAGAAAGTGTCACTGGCCGACCTGATCGTGCTGGCCGGGTCCGCGGCGATCGAAAAGGCAGCCAAGGAGGGCGGTTACGAGATCAACGTCCACTTCGCCCCGGGGCGCACCGACGCCACGCAGGAGAACACCGACGTGGAGTCGTTCGCGGTGCTCGAGACCCGTGCCGACGGCTTCCGTAACTTCTTCCGCCCCGGGGAGAAGGCGCCGCTCGAACAGCTGTTGGTGGACAAGGCGTATTTCCTGAACCTCACCGCTCCCGAGATGGCGGTGTTGGTCGGCGGATTGCGCGCGCTGGCTGTCAATCACGGCGGCAGCAAGCACGGTGTGTTCACCGACAAGCCGGGTGTGCTGTCCAACGATTTCTTCGTCAACCTGGTCGACATGCGCAACGAGTGGAAACCTTCGGAGAACACCGAGAACGTCTACGAGGTCAAAGACCGTGCCACGGGTGCGACCAAGTGGACGGCCACCGCCAACGATCTGGTGTTCGGCTCGAATTCGGTGTTGCGCAACATCGCCGAGGTCTATGCGCAGGACGACCACAAGGGCAAGTTCGTCGAGGATTTCGTCGCGGCGTGGGTCAAGGTGATGAACAACGACCGGTTCGATCTCGACTGAGCGGGGCGGCTTTTCGGCGATGTGGTCGGCCGGCGCGAAAGCCCGTTTCGATCACACCGCCGACAGCTGCCGCGCAATTTCTCCGTAGCGTTCGAGACGATCGGGCCCGGCCAGGGCGTTGTAGAGCACGATGCGCGTCGCGACGCCCTGGTACTTGGCGGACAATGCGTCGGCCAATCCGTCCCAGGTCGACTCGGTGGCGAACGCAGCGATGTGGTCGTCGGTGATCTGGGCCGCCATGCCTGCGAGGTCCCCGGCCTTCTGCTTCTCCCGAAGTCGCGCGGTGGTTCCCTCGAAGCCGGCCTCGTCCCAGATGAACGCATAGTTCGGCGTGCTTCCGTAGAAGCTCATGCTGGCCCGGACCAACTCGCGCTCATGGGCCCGTTCGGCATCACTGTCACCGACGATCGTCATGACCGGCACGATCTTGGCAATGTCGGCAACCGACCGGCCGGCCTTCGCTGCGCCGGCCGCCAGGTTGGGCAGCACATGGCGGGTGATGTAGCCGGGTTCTCCGATCGGATGGATGTGCACACCATCGGCGACCTCACCGGCCATCCGTAGCATCCACGGATTCACTGCAGCGACATCGACTTTGGGGTCGGCCGCATCGATCGGGCCGGGACTCCACTGCGCAGTGATGAAGTCGAGGTTGTAGAAATCGCCGTGATGGTCCAGCTTTCCGGTCCGGAAGGCGGCGAAACAGGCCCTGACCGCCAACACGTAATCGCGCAGGCGCGGGCCGGGGTGTTCGAACGGCATTCCGTAACGGCGTACGACGTGCGTGCGGACCTGGGTGCCGATGCCCAGTCGGAATCTCCCGCCGGTGGCTTCCTGGAGTTCCCATGCCGAGGCTGCGGTGATGAACGGGCTGCGCGGAAAGGCAACGGCGACACCGGTCGACAGGGTCAGGCCGGGCGCAGCTTGAGAGGCGACCGCGGCGTTGAGGTATGCCGTGCGACCGGTCTCGGTGAGCAGCAGGCCGGCGAATCCGGCGGCCTGGGTGCGACGGGCGAGTTCACCGATTCGGGCCAACGGTTGCGGAACGGTCATCACGTCGACGTACACGTGGGGGAGCGTACGTGCCCAGCACCCGACGGTGGAAGTGAACCGTTTTATCGGGGCGCCTCGGCAATTCGGGCGGCTGCCGCGCCGCCCGGTGAAACGGGCGCAGCGAGCAACGTTCTGCAACAGCGGCCACAACTATCTCAATTAGCACATGAGTCACAGGGGAAATTATTCTCCCTTTGTTCACTTGCAGATCTGAATTCACATTTGACTCAAATTTCACGGGGCTGACGGAACGCCGATTGTGAGCGTCGCTCATGGCCCTGACCTGGACAGTATCGCGTCCTGACAGGGGCCGTTGTTCGACTCATCTGCCCCACTAGGCGCATAACTATTAAATAAACTCAGAGAAGATAATAAGACTCTCTAGCACGTGTTTTTTACTTTCATCCCATGGGTAAGCTCCGTACCACGATGGGGTGGAGCAACAATCTCTCGCCCTTGCCTTAACCGGCGTGCGCTTCGGCGTACAACGCCAGGAGGGGGTCGACATGCGTACGCGCAAGATCGCCACGGTGGTCGCCTTCGTCGGCGCGATGGCCCTGGCGCAGACAGTCTTGACCGTCCCGCCTGCCGGCGCAGAACCGAACTGGGATGCGATGGCCCAATGCGAATCGGGCGGAAACTGGTCGGCCGACACCGGCAACGGGTTTTACGGTGGGCTGCAGTTCACCCCGGCCACGTGGGCCTCACACGGCGGAACGGGGTCACCGGCCGCCGCTTCACGCGAGGAGCAGATCCGGGTGGCGCGCAACGTATTGCAGACGCAAGGTCTCGGCGCGTGGCCGGTCTGCGGCGGCCCCATCGGTATGGCCACCGGAACCTGCCGTCAGTTGGTGGCCTGGATTCCATTGGCCAACCTTCCTCGACTGTGCACTCTGGTGCTCAATCCGTTGGCCTGAACGCAACGGTCGCCACGCCGTCAGCCGTCGACGGCGAAAAAGTCTTGGGCAGCGCCGAACTCATTCTCAGCAAACGCTCAGTAGGTCACTGCAACATCTACGTAGGCGCCGGCATGGCGCATATATGTCGGTGTCGCAAGGGAAGAAGCAATTTTGATGGATCAATGGTCGGCGCAGCCGTCGCAGCACAGCAACTCTGGGCGTGAAACGAATCACATGACGGGTCAACATAATCCGAGTCCGTGGAGCCGCGCGGGGTATCGACAGCCCTCTCCGCCTTACGGGTTGCATCCCGAGATCACCCAGAAGTTCGAAGAGCCACTGGTGCCGGATCATCCGCAGCCGAGGAAGAAGTCTCGCGCCGGCGTGCTGGTTGCCGGCACGGCCGCGGTGGCGATGGCAACCGGTGCGGTGGCGGCGGTCGCCGTGATGGACCATGCCGGGCAAACCACACCGGTGGCGCAGGCCCCGGCCGCCGACCACGCCGCCAAGCCGTCGCCGGCAATCGGCGCTGCTCCCGGGCAGCCGAAGAACACCGCTCCCGCCGGCACGGTCGAGCAAGTGTCGGCCAAGGTGCTGCCCAGCGTGGTCAAGTTGCAGATCGAGACGGGGCGCGGACGTGAGGAAGGGTCCGGCATCGTCTTGAGCGAAGACGGTTTGATTCTGACCAACAACCACGTGGTCGCCTCGGCCGCGCAAGGCGCCGGCGGTCGGGGACCCCTGGCCGCCGAGGCGTCACCTGATCGTCAGTTCCCCGGCCTGCCGCGCGGACTGTTCCCCGGAGACAATCCGTTTGCCCCCGATGGCCCCTCGGCCAATCCGTCGGGACGGACGGGCGGTGCCATGGCGGCGACGGTGACGACCTCCGACGGACGCACGGTGCCGTTCACGGTGATCGGCACCGACCCTGCCGACGACATCGCGGTGGTGAAGGCGCAGAACATCTCTGGGCTCACACCGATCAGCATCGGCTCGTCGAAGGATCTGAAGGTGGGGCAGAACGTCGTGGCGATCGGTTCACCGCTGGGCCTGCAGGGGACGGTCACCACCGGAATCATCAGCGCCCTGAACCGCCCGGTGGTCACCGGTGACGGGCAGACCGGTCAGCATTCGGTGATGAGTGCCATTCAGACCGATGCGGCGATCAACCCGGGCAACTCGGGCGGTGCGCTGGTGGACATGAACGGCGACCTCATCGGCGTGAACTCGGCGATCGCCTCACTGGGCGGTGGGCAAGGGTCGCAGGGCGGGCCGGCCGGATCCATCGGCCTGGGTTTCGCGATTCCGGTCGATCAGGCCAAACGCATTGCCGACGAATTGGTTTCGACCGGGACGGTTCAGCATGCCTCGCTTGGTGTGCAGCTCGCCGATGCCGACACCCATGGTGCGGCGGTGGCCGGAGTCGTCGAGGGCAGCCCGGCGGCGCAGGCGGGTCTACCCCGGGGGTCGGTGATCACGAAGGTCGACAGCCAGGTGATCGACGGTCCGGACGCGTTGGTCGCGGCCGTGCATGCCAAGGCACCGGGTGACACCGTCACGCTGACGTACGAAGACCCGTCGGGGGCGTCCCGCACCCTGGATGTCACTCTGGGGCAGACGCAGGCCTGAACTTCCCGGCGATCAGCTCCGCCAGTACGGCGGCCTCGCTGATCTGTGGATCCCTGGTCGCCGTCAGCAACGTCACGGTGCCCCTCTTCGCCAGATCCCGTAGATGGTCGAGCCCGGCGGCACGTTCGGGCTCGACAAGCTCGGCCTGGTACCGATGGCTGAACTCCGCAAAGCGCGCCGGGTCGTGGCCATACCACTTGCGCAGGTCGGTGGATGGCGCCACCTGTTTGCACCACTCGTCGAGAGCCGCGCGGTCCTTACTCACACCCCTCGGCCACAGCCGGTCGACCAGAATCCGTGCACCGTCGTCCGGACTCGGATCCTCGTAGACCCGGCGTATCCGAACCTGATGTGGTGAGTCAGTCATCGTCGCCTCCTCATCGTTTCTACCTCACGTCAGGTCCACCATCGGACCTGACGTGAGGTGGCCGCGAGATCAGTAATCCCAGACGGCCGGCACACACCGGAAGGCGTCACCGGCGACCGCGACCCGGCAGACGGACGGGAACGGTAGGTGAGTGGCGACCAGCGACTCGCCGGTCGCGGCCAACTCCCGCAGCAGGTTCACCCGTACGCGGGCCGCTTCCTCTGGGTCGTGTTCGAATCCGTTGTGCCACTCGGGATTGTCGAATCCCGGGGCGAAGACGGCATCACCGGCGAACGTCAGACGATCGCCGCCGGACTCCAGTCGGACGACACTGTGCCCGGGGGTGTGTCCACCGGTGCGACTCACGAGGACTCCCGGTGCCACCTCGTATTCGGTCTCGAAAGGCCGCAGTTGGCTACGGTATCCGTCCAAGAAACGCGAGGCGACGGTCCGCAGCACGTCCGGTATCGGCTGCGGCATGGTGGTATGCGAGAAATCGGGGGCTTCCCAGAACTCGGCCTCCGCGGTGGCGACGTGCACCCGCAGATCGGGGCGCAGCCGTTCTTTCACCCCGTCGGTGAGCAACCCGCCGACGTGGTCCATGTGCAGGTGGGTGAGCACCACGTCGGTGACCGATCCCAGATCGACACCGGCGGCCTCCAGACGCATGGCGGTCTGTCCGGCCCGCGGAAAATCCGGGAATTCCAGACCGAGTCCGGCGTCGACCAGGATGGTCCGATCGCCGCTACGGACCACGACGACGTTCAGCGGCCAGTCGACGACGTCCGGCGGCAGGAAATTGTCCCCGAGCCAGCCCGCCAGATCCGCCGAGTCGGCGTTGGTGGCCAACGTCGACGCGGTAATCGGCAGTACGCCATCGCTGATCACCAGTACCTCGATGTTGCCGACCTGCACCGCGTACCGTGACGGAACCAACTCGTCGATACCCTGGCTGCCAAGGTGCGACACGCTGTCCACGCTCATCCTGTTCTCCTCCTGAGTGGCTGTTCCCGACGACATGGTGCAAATGACCTGTCGTGACGTTGAACGCCGTGGCGTCGCCGGAACTATCCAGTGAAGTACGGTCGGCGCGCCTGTCGGGCGGAATCTCGTCTAAACCGTTGTGGCCGAACATTTTTGGCAGCGGAGGTCCTTCCTTTTCCGGAACTGCCGTTCTCGACGCCTGCGCCGGAGCCTGCGGCCCGGTGTCGGATGGCCGCGGTAGCATTCCGGCGTGTGGTGGACGGAACTAGCTGAGGAGTCGTGGGACGCATTGTTCGAGCCACACCATCGGATGGCGATGGTGTTGCGTGCCAGGGAGATCCTCGACGACATCGAGTTCCAGTCCGACGACGCGTGGGCGGCCGCAGAGCCGGTCGCGCTGCCCGGTGTGGACCGCGCGATCCGTCGCACCTTGATCGAAGCCGGCTCACCGAGCCTGTGGATCTACTGGTCGCTGGATGCCGACCGGGGCGCCATCGTGCTCGATTTCGTGTTCGACGACTGACGAGGTCGGCTCAGGGAGCCGAGAGAGCGGCCTCGAGTGTGGCGAGCCGGTGTGCGGTCCACTCCCATTTCGGGCGTGCCGCCGCGTCCGACTGATTCAACATCGCCGCGATGACGGTCCGCAGCTGTGCCAAATACTCTGTCTGTCCCGGCTCGCCGGGGCACTCGGCGCGCATGAAGTCGATTGCACGGGCAGTGCCGATCGTCCGGCCGTGTTCGACGAGCGGTTCGGGTGGAAGCAATGCCACCACGTCATCGCCGGCGAGCGCGGCGATCTCGTCGGAAACCGCGATGCGCGGGCTCACCGCTCTGCCTTCCAGCAGGTAGGCCTGCACGAGCGCGGGACCGAAGATCATGTTCGGGCTGTGGAAGCAGTCACCGACGACCACCCCGCCGCGACACAGGATCCCGAAGTCGCGCAGGTAGTACAGCTGGATGCCGGCCAGCAGGCGTAGCAGCTGACACACCGCGCGCTTCTCACTGGTGGCGTCGAGCCCCGCCAGGGGGATCGACGCGCCGATGTTGTCGGAGAAGTACACCGTGCGCACGGCTCCGCCGGGTTGGGCCTGGGCCACTTTCTGTTGCAGGTCGACCATGTAGGCCAGCGCGTTGAGAAACTTCTCGCTGCCGGCGAAGGTCTTGGCGCCGAGAGTGTCGATGAAGCCGACAGCGCAGCGCGTATAGCCGCGACCGGCGCGAGCCAGCGGCGTCGTCGGTCCCGGGAACGGTCGTTCGGAAGTCAGCGGCCCGTCGCCGTCAGGCACGTCGGCGCGTGGTTGCGGTGCGAGACCGCCGGGCTGCAGGTGCACGGTCTTTCCCGGGCGCGGCGTCCTCCGGCTGGGAACGGGACCGCTCCGGACGTGGACGCAGGTCACCGGCGTCGGCGAGGGCGACCGCCTTGCGTAGGCGATCGGCGATCATGGTGACCGGCACGCTGACCACGGGTATCAGTGTGAGTACGCCCATGTCGTCTTCCTCCACCCGGTAGCGACGGTGACCGGGCTTGCCGGCCTTGCCCAGCGAAACACGACGCCGCGGATCGACCTCGACCTCGGTGACGAAATGCCTGGCGCGCTGTGGGCTGCTCATCATCTACCTCCTGACGCCATACTACTCACCACGACACAATTGGGTAATACCCAAATAGGGTAATGCCCATCAATGAGTCCCATCACGGGTAGGGAAGATCGCCCTGATCGGGCGGCGGCGGAACACGACGTGACAGCTGATTCGCTGTTTGGCATACCAAGTCCGCCAAGCGTGGGTGGCTGTCGGGCGGCATGCGCTCGGCCGGGCCACTGATCGCCACCGCGCCGATCGGGCGGCCGTCGGCTTCGAATACGGGTGCTGCGATGGTCATGGACGGCGCATTCACCTCGCTACTGGCGGCATAACCGCGGGTGCGGCAGGCGTCGAGTTGGGCCAGAAACTCCGCGTCGGGCAGTTCGCCGAGCAGTTCGATCTGCCGATCCTGGCTCAGGAACGGCAAAAGGACACGCCCGGTGGCACTTTCGCGTGCCGGCACCATGGCACCGATGCGTGGCACCATGCGCAACGCCTGCCGGCTCTCCGCCACCTGTGACACCACCAGGTGCGGACCGTCCGGTTCGTTGAACATCGCGGTTTCACCGGTCTGCGCAGCGAGGTGCTCGAGCGCGGACTGGATCCGGTGGCGCAGGTCGGATTTCGCGCGCGAACTATGGGCGATGCTCAGGATGCGTCCAGTGGTCTCCCATCGGGTCAGCTGCTCCTCGCGCGCTTGGATCCAGCCCTGATCGGAGAGCGTCACGAGGGCGCGCTGTACGGCGCTCTTGTCGATCCCCAGCAGCCGAGAAAGCGCGGCGACGCCGACGGGCTGGTTGGCCGCGACTGCCTCGAACACGGTCAGCACGCGCGCGGCTGTCGAACTGCCCTTGACTGCCATCTGTCCACCTCGCTAATGTTGAATAGTGATCCACCATATCAGATATTGATATGACGTCTGTCGATCCAGGAGGAATAAGCCATGTCAGCCATCCACGTCCGGCCCCTCCGGGATGACCTCGCGTTCGGCGCCCGGGTCACCGGCGTCACCCTCGCGGTGTTGGAGGATTCGCAGGTCCGCGACCGTCTTCGAAGGGTGTTCCAGGAGCGCGGGATGATCCTGTTCGAAAAGGTCGAACCCGACGGCCGGCTCCAGGTGGAGATCAGCAAGGTGTTCGGCCCGCTGAAGGACCATCCGGTACCGACCGTGCCGCGGGCCGGGGGAGCGTTGCATCCCGGCGTCATCGAGATCGGCCAGGCGCCGCGTGAGGGCAACATCGTCGAAGTCGACGGCAAGGAGGTCACGTCGTGGCTGCCCTGGCACTTCGACCACTGCTACAACAACGAATTGAACCTCGCGGGCGTCCTGCGGTGTGTGACCGGTGTCAGCCACGGCGGCGAGACCGGATTCGCCGACGGCATCGACCTTTACAAGAACCTGTCGCCGCAGTTACGCCGGCAGATCGAGGACCGCAACATCATCTACACCCTGAACCTGCGCTTCGCAGAAATGCGCTTCGGCCTCGCCGACGGGTTCCGTGAGATCCAGCCGCACGCGGCCCTGCAGAAGACGATCGATTACGGCAAGAAGCTTCCCCGCGCAATCCATCCCGCGGTGTGGACCCGGGCCACCGGCGAGAAGGTTCTGCACGTGTCACCGTGGATGGCCGAGGGCATCGAAGGCGATGAGTCGTCGGTCGGTGACGAACTCCTCGAGGCGGTGTGCAAGGAGATGCTGGCCGGCATCCGGCCTTACTTCCACACGTGGCGTCCCACCGACATGGTGATCTGGGACAACCTGCGGATGCTGCACTCCGTCACCGGCCACGACCCGGACGAGCCGCGCGTCATGCACCGCACCACGATCGAGGGTGACTACGGTCTGGGCTACTTCGAGGGCAACGTCCAAGGCGACAAGATCCTCGAGATGACGGTCTGAGCCACACCTCGGTGCGCCGGGGTCAGGGTAAGCAGGCGGTGTTTTCCGGGCCGGCGCGGTGACCGTCGGTACGCGCCTCGTTGAGCTGGTGGACGCGAACACTGACCTCCAGCTGGAAGCGGTCCGCGGGGTCCTTGAGCGACAGTCCGGTGAGTTCCTCGATGAGCTTGATCCGATAGATCAACGAGTGCCGGTTCAAGTACAGCGCTCGTGCCGCTGCGCTGGTGTTGGTGGCCTCGTTCAGAAGGATCTCCAACGTGTGGACGAGCTGACCCCGACGGGTGCGGTCGTAGTCCAGCAGCGGCTGCAAGGTCTCGAGGATCGTCGCCATGGACTGCGGGTGCTGGCGCAGGACCTCGGCGAATTGCCATGAGCCGGCGGGCCGTTCGGGCAGGGTCGGCGACACCGCTGCCGTCACGGTGACGGACTGGTCGCGGACCGGCGGCAGCATTGCCCAACTGACGAGATCCTCGGGAAGCGCACCGAGGCGCTGGGCCGAGGCGACCAACACCGAGACGGTGGCTGCCGGCGGGGCCGGCGCGAAGTGGCTCATCACCAAGTCATCGGTGACCGACGAACTCACGGTGAGATCGGCGGCAAGTGCCAGGTCGTGGAGGGCTTCGGTGAAGGCGCCGGCGAGTTCGCTCCAGCCGGGGTCGTCATGCTGGCGGCGTCCGATGGCCATCTCCACCCGTGCTCCCGGGATCGACGGGCTCACCAGCGGGAGCAGATTCTTCTGCACATCGGCGAAGGCGATCTCCCAGGGCAGCAGAACCACCGGGAACTCGTGACGATCGGCCAGCGGAACCAGCGATTTGAGAAGTTCGCGGACGCTGACTTCGGGGGGAGGGCTCAAGACGAGTCCGGCGGCCGGGGAGGACACCAGGTACGTGAGGAATTCCCGATTGCCGGGCTGACGGATGTCGGCGCCGGTACACAACACGAGGTCGCCGGTACGGATGAACGATTCGGCGGGGGCATGGATGATGTCCACCCAGCCGACCCCACGGGTCAAACCACGATGACCGGCGATCACCGAGCCCCGGTCCAGGGGCGCCACGGTCAAGGCTGCCGCCACGGTCAGCGGCGATTCCTCAGACATGTCGCGCCTTCTCCTGATCTACCCGCTTATCCGTTGCTCCTGTCGGCGAGACCTCGGCGGCACACCGCCCCCCGGCGAAAGACGGTACCAGCGGTCGGTGGGCCCTCTGCAGCGCGGAGAGGGCAGGTCCGTCGACGGAGATTTTGTCGACGAACCTGCCCTTCACCGATCACATCGTCGACAGGTCCGCCGTCGACCGTCGGCTGAGAAGCATGCCGGCGCCGAAGAACACGAGCGGCATCAGGCCGAAGATCACCGCGAGGGTGGAGCTGCCACCGACGATCAGGGTCAGATTCGACACGACCAGTACCAGTGCCCCGGCCAGGGCGAGCGTGGCCGCCGAGCCCAACACCACGTTGCGGGTCGAGTCGCCGCGACGTTTGAAGAAGATCACCACGGAGACGGTGGTCAGCAGCCACAGGATCGCGAGCGCCAAGATCCCGAGGCCACCGAGGGGCCCGAAGATCTGCAGCACCGGGTCCAGCTTGAGTGCGACAAAGATCCCCATGATCACGAACGAGGCGACGGTGATGGCCAGCGACGCGTTCGATGGGGCGCCGTGGCGGCCGTGCACCTCACCCAGACGCTTCGGGAAGATGCCGCTCTGCCCCAGTGCGAAGGCATATCGCGAGGCGATGTTGTGGAAGGCCAGGGCGCAGGCGAAGACGCTGATGAACCAGAAGCCGGTGGTCAGATCGCGCCCCAGCATGCCGAGGTACTGCTGTGCGGTGTTCACCATGAAGTTGTCCGGGTCGGCCTCGGCCGCGGCGACGGCATCGGGGCCGCCGTTGCCCTCGATCAGGGCCCAGCTGGAGAAGGCGTAGAAGCTCGCCACGATTCCGACGGCCCAGTAGGTCGCGCGCGGCACGGTCCGGTCCGGGTCCTTGGCCTCGTCACGGAAGACCGCGGTGGCCTCCACACCGACAAAGCCCCACAGGGCGTACAGCAGTGCGATGCCCACACCGCCGGCAAGGCCCTGCGGCGTGAACGAGTCACCGGTGATGCCCTTCTCGCCGCCCTGCAGGACGATGACCAGGTCGAGGACGACCAGGATGGCCACCTCCGAGACCAGGAAGATGCCCAGGACCTTGGCGCTGAGATCGATGTCGCGGTAACCCAGCCATGCGACGGCCGCGAGCACCAGCGCGGTCAGCACCCACCACGGGATTTCCGGGCCACCGAAGCGTTCGATGAGGCCGGCGAGGATGACCCCGTCGTAGGCCGACACACCGAGCAGCGTCGCCATGTAGGCGGGAAGCGCGAGCACCGCAGCCCCGGCCCCGGCCGCACGGCCGAGGGCCATCTGGATGTAGGCGTAGAACGCGCCAGGCTTGGTGACGTACTTCGACATCGCCACGAAGCTCGCCGCGAAAAGCAAGAACACTGCTCCGGCCACGATGAACGAGACCGGAATTCCCGTCGTCTTTCCTAGCACCATGGCGATCGGCACGTTGCCGCCGATGGTCGACAGTGGTGCGGCGGCTGCCACCACCATCAACACGATCGCGGGGACGCCGAGGTTTCCGCGCAGTTTGGCGGGGCTACCGTCCGGCGACGAGTCGCGACTGCGTGAGCTGTCCGCGTCGACAACTTGGGACATGACTGATCCTCTCTGGCCTCTGCCACAGGAGCCGCGGATCGCCGGCTCCGTCGAGTTCCGGGGATGAAGTCTGCGAGACGGACGGGCTGTCGGCCAGAGCCGGAACGGCTCTTTCCAACACCTTGTTGTAGGCCAGGTCACAGCGGCCGGGCGGCAGTGGCGTGCGCATCACACAGGTTGTTGGAATCTCGGTGTGCGCCGTTGTTCCGCCCTTCGTGTTCGGTCAATGCTGAGCCCCTCACGCAACAGAGAGGTACGGCGAGCGTCATGCAGCACGACAGCACCGAGATCGAGCAGGACCACCGGTTGGGGCGGATTCGGCTGTTGGACGAACAGCGTGTCAACCTCGACGGGTTCGCCGAGGCCGATCCGGAACTCGGAATGATCTCGCACCTCTCACCTCACGACCCGGAACCATCCTGGGTGGTGGGGGATGACGGCACGGTGCTCGAGATGGACTCCACCCCGGCCGCGGACTTCGACACGATCGACGAGTTCATCGTGCGCTACGCCATCGACCACACCGAGGCGCCCCGGTCGATGGCGATGGCGGAGACCGACCTGGCCCGGATGATCGTGGATTCGGCGGTCCCCCGGGAGCAGGTGCTGCGGGTCTGTTCCGGATTGACCCCGGCCAAGATGGCGCGTGTCGTCGCGATGCTGCAGCCGGTGGAAATCCAGATGGCGATGATGAAGATGCGTGCCCGCCGGACGCCGGCCAACCAGGCGCACGTCACCAACCGTCTCGACGACCCCTTGCTGATTGCCGCGGATGCCGCCACCGCTGTGGTGTACGGGTTCCGGGAACTGGAAGCCACCGTCCCGGTGCTCGACGACGCCCCGGCTGTCGCCGTGGGTCTGCTGATCGGTTCGCAGGTGCCGGCGCCCGGCGCATTGACCCAGTGTTCGGTCGAGGAGGCTCGCGAGCTGGAAATGGGTGTGCGCGGCCTGGTCTCGTACGCCGAGACGGTTTCGGTGTACGGCACCGAGCAGGTCTTCACCGACGGTGACGACACCCCGTGGTCCAAGGCATTCCTGACGTCGTCCTACGCCTCCCGCGGCATCAAGATGCGGCTGTCCAGCGGGGCGGGTTCGGAAGTGCTCATGGGGCAGGCCGAGCGAAAGTCCATGAACTACCTGGAATCTCGGTGCGTGGCGCTGGCCAAGGGCATCGGCGCGCAGGGCGTGCAGAACGGCGGTATCGACGGGGCCGGCATCACCGCGTCGGTGCCCGGTGGTGTCCGTGAGCTGATCGCCGAGAACCTCATGGTGATGCTGCGCGGGCTGGAGTCCTGCAGCGGCAACGACAGTCTGATGTCCGAATCCACGATGCGCCGCACCAGTCGGACGTTGCCGGTGCTGCTGTCCGGGTCGGATTTCATCTTCTCCGGTTTCGGCTCGATCCCGGCCTACGACAACATGTTCGGCCCGTCCAACTTCAATGCCGCCGATCTCGACGACTACCTGGTGCTGCAGCGCGACTGGGGAGTCGACGGGGGATTGCGTCCCGTCGACCCGACCACCCTGGAGTCCATGCGCCGGCTGGCCGCCGAGGCCACTCGGGCGGTGTTCGAGTATCTGGGCCTCGCCGACTTCGATGACGCTCACGTGGAAGCCGTTGTGGGAGCCGAAGGTTCGAAGGACCTGCCACCGACCGACGGGGTGAAAGTGCTCAACGCCGCCCGGATGATCGACCAGTCCGGCCTCACTGTCCTCGATGTCGTCGGCGCGCTGGCCGAGACGGGTTTCACTGACCTCGCCGACCGGGTGCTGGGCATGGCCAAGGCCAGGGTCAGCGGCGACTATTTGCAGACCGCGGCCATCTTCGACGAGGAGATGAACGTGCTCTCGGCCTTGCAGGATCCCAACGACTACCGCGGACCGGGCACCGGCTATCGGCCGACGGCTGAGCGCCAGGCCCAGATCGATGCGGTGCGCCAGGCCCGGTCGGTGGCCGACCTGGTGAAAGAGCAGGCGGCGGCGGCCCAGCCGGACCGGCTCGCACCGATCGGTCCGGCGCGGGTGGGTGACGATCCGCGCGAGGTCGTCATCGGCGTGTCACCGGCGTTCGGCACCAAGCTGTTTCGCACTCTGTCGGGGATGACCATCTACGACGTGCTGGAGCAGATCCTGGCTGGGCTTGAGGAGGAGCAGTGCGTCCCGCGGCTGGTCCGGATCACCGACAGTATCGACCTGGGTGCCATCGGGAAGTCGGCGGCTCAGCTGTCGGGGTCCGGGATCTCGGTCGGGTTACAGGCCAAGGGCACCACGCTCATCCACCGGCGCGACCTCACCCCGCTGTCCAACCTCGAATTGCTCAGTGTCGCTCCTTTGATCACTCCGGAGATGTACCGGCTGATCGGGATCAACGCCGGTCGGCACGCCAAAGGGGCGACGCCGGCGCCGATGCGCAATGCCTACACCGACGAGGCGATCACCTCGCGGTACCACACCAAGGTGGTATCGATGGTCGCCATCGAACGTCGGGAGTCCGCCTGCCGCATCGAAGGCGGCCGGGTCCACATCGAACTGGAGCTCATGCGATGACCATCTCTTCACATTCGGGCCGCGACGTCACCGAGGTCACCGTGGAAGCCGCGCGCAGCGGTGATCTCGTCCTCGACGATGTGCGGATCAGCCGAGAAACCCTGCTGATCCAGGCCGAGACCGCCGAACGCACCGGATCAGCGCAACTCGGGTTGAACCTGCGGCGCGCGGCCGAGATGACGGCACTCAGCGCCGAGGACATGCTCGCTGCATACGAGGCGCTGCGGCCCAGACGGTCGACTTTTGCCGAATTGGAGGACCTGGCAGCGCGACTCGCTGCACAGGAGGCACATATCTGTGCCGGATTCGTGCGGGAGGCCGCGCAGGTCTACCAGCGGCGCGGCTTGCTGCGATGACAGTCTGGGTCGGCGTCGACATCGGTAACGCCACCACCGAGGTGGTGCTGTGCCGTGCGGGCGCCGAACTCGACGTGCTGGGCAGTGCGCGGACGCCGACGCGCGGCGGCAAGGGATCCCGGCGGGCGGTCGACGGTGCCGCGCGGCTGGCCCGCCGGTTGGCCGACAGCCATGGCCTCGTCATCGACCGCGCCGCATTCGCTCCGACCCCGCCGGTGCATTCGGCTGTCGAGCGCGTCAAGTTGGAGACCCGTCGCACCGGGCGGCTCACCATCGCTACCCGATCGGCGGCGACCACTGCGGGCGATGCCGTCGGCGTCGGCGCTCCGGTGCCCGTCGACCAACTCGCACACGTTGCCCGCGAACGCCCGGTCGTCGTGTGCGCGACCGCGGACTGGGGCTACCGCGACGTGGCGAGTGCGGTCAACGCCGCGGTGACCGACGGCCGGAACATCGTGGCGGTGCTGACGGCAAACGACGAGGCCGTTCTCGTGTCCAACCGGCTGAACACCGCACTACCGGTGATCGACGATGTCGACGTGCGACCGATATTGGCGGCGACACTGGTGGCCGTGGAAGTGCGCCGGGGGGTGGCGCCGCTACAGCGGCTCACCGATCCGTTCTGGCTCGCCGACGCATTCGGTCTCCACGACGGCGAACGCGTCGACGCCCGGATCGTCGCCGACCAGCTGTTCGACAGTGCCTGCGCGGCGGTCGTTCTGGAGAGTCCCGAGCCGGCGAGCCCGATGCCGGATCACGGGGTGCTCGAACCAGCCGTCGAGACCGGACAGCGGAGCTCGGTGGCCCATGTCGTGCACCTGGCGGATATTGCCGCGCAGGCGAATTCGCGACGCGGGTCGGTCACGGTCGACAGCCTGGTCATGGCCACCATGGGTGACGACGACACCCCGCCGGCCGATGTCGAGGACCTCGGCGCGGCGCTCGGCGTTACTGTCACCCGCATCGATTCGGAAGCAGCTGCGGCTCGGGGCGGCGCACTGACCACTCCCGGTGTCTCCGACGACGTTGTGGTGGTGGATGTCGGCGGTGGGACCGTGGACGTGGTGACCGAAGGGTCCCGTGTCGTACTTCCGGGCGCTGGGCAGATGCTCACCACAGCCACCGCCGCCGCCCTCGACATCTCAAGGAGCGCAGCCGAATACGCGAAACGCGCGGAGGCGGTCACCGCGGTCACCGTCCAACTCGTCGAGGATGAGCACGGTCGCCGTCACTTCCTCGACAAGCCCCTCAACGGTCGCTGTACCGGGTGGTTGCTCACCTCGGCACCCAGCGGCCTGCTTCCCTTCACGTCGCAGATGTCCGGAACAGAATGGCGCAGTTGGCGATTGGCCGCCAAGCGCATGATCATCGGCGGCAACGTGATGAGAGGGATCGAGCAGGTTCGTCCCGACGCCACCGAAGTGCTGCTGGTCGGTGGGGGAGCCAGTGACGACGAACTCGTCCGTGCGGTCAGCGAGCAGCTCGGACACCATGTCAGCGTCGGGCGCGGCAATGTCGCCGGCCGGCTCGGACATCGCTTTGCGGTGGCCTACGGGCTGGTCGTGGCTGCGGTGGCGGGTTAGGACGGGCGCCGTGGCGCGGGTCAGGCAGGGCCGTCAGTGCGTCCAGACGACCTTGTCAGTGCCTCCAGCGTCGCGGTAGACAACGCTGTCCGGTGCAGTGCCGCTGCGGACGTCGAAGTAGATCCGTCCGGATGTCTGGGTGCCCGGCGCGATCGGTTGATTCGGCAGCCCGTCGGTCTGGTTGCCCTTCATGTTTGCGTAGGTGGAGCTGTTGACTGCCCGAGCGTTGAAATCGGCGATGTTGGGGGTCGGCGAGCCGCTCACCGCTTGGGCCGTGACATCGGAGTACCAGATGCCGTCGTTGTGACCACTGGGTTGCAAGTTGCTCACGGTGTAATCGATGGCGCCACCGGGGCTCGGAATCTCCGCCGTCTGGCCGAACTGCACGGTCTCCGGGTCGGCCAACGCCGGGGTTGCCGTCAAGATCCCGGCCGCCGCGATCCCAGCCGCAGCTGCCGTCGTTTTCCACGCGATGTGCGAGAACGTCATGGTGGGCTCCTCCGCTAATTTCCGGTGTGCAGGCGTCATTGCCCGCAATTCCACTCAGGCGTATCCCCCCGTGGGGGTTTGAAACCTCTTCCGGTTGATCGACTCGGGCAGCTACCGGCCGGTGAGGTCGGTCAACCGCGTTTCTGCCTGGGCCAACGCCGCTTCGGCAGCTCGCACCCGGTCCTGCAGCCGGTCTGCGGCCCGTTGCGCACGGTTGAGTTGCGCATCGGCGGCCTCGAGGTCGTGCTCGGCCCCAGCGAGGGTCTCGAGCAATTTCTCATAGCGCCGGCGTGCGGTGGCGACCGTGGTCCGGTGGTCGTCCACCGTGGCAAGGGCCTCGTCGTGGGCGGCACGTGCCTCGGTCAGTTCGGACGCCGCGGCGTCGCGGTGCTGACGGGCCTCTGGGAGGCCGGCGTCATCCGGGTGTGGTTGGTCCTTCGTCGACGGCGGCGAGGTCGCCCGCGACCCGGTATCGGACCGGGCCGGTGTGCTCACTGCGGACGACGCTCCGAAGTCACCGAACCCGGACCACTCTTCGGCCTTGGAGAGCCGACCCAGCCGCGTGGCGACATCCGGATCGGCTATCGCCGCCTGCAGCGTGCCGGTGACGTCGTCGCGTAACGCCGCTGTGGGATCGGGTAATCCGGCGCCTGTGAACCCGACGCGAGCCAGGTCCTGCACCAGTTGGCGCTGTGTGGCCGACAATTCGCGGATACGGTGTCCGTCCATGTCTGCGTGGGCACCGCGCAGTGCTTCGTGAAGGTCGGTCAGTCGGGGCCGGACGCTGGGATCGGTCAGCACGAGAAGGTTCACCACCCACGCGGCTGTAGTCGGTCGGCGAGCTGCGGCGATCACCTTGGCACCCTCGGCATCTCCGCGCTTGCGCGCCGCCGACGCCAGTTCTTTGCGTCGCGCGGTGAACTCCTCCGGCCGTGTGGCATAGAGCGAGTCGAGGTCCTCGTCGACGCTCACCGCAACCTCGGAGCGAGGCAATGCCGCCGGCGTTGCGCCGAGCATTTCAGAACGATGTCGGTTGAGCAAAGGTACTGCAGCCTACTTGCGATGCGAAGGCCCATACTTCCTCCTCAGCTTTAGCGTTGCCTGCCATGGCCGCAACTAACCGCTCCGTGAGGCGCTGGCGTACAGCGCTTCACGTGATTGTCTCCGCAATGGTTGTTGTGTTGGTCGGATTGGCCATCCCGCCAGTCGCTCGTGCGGCCGCGGCGACGGCGACGTTGACGGTGACATCGACGTGGCAGACGGGGTTCATCGCCCGCTTCACCATCACCAACTTGAGCGCGGCACCACTGGCGGACTGGCAGCTCGAATTCGACCTGCCGGCGGGAGAATCCGTCTCGCACACGTGGAGTAGCACACTTGCGCAATATGGCACGCACTATGTGCTCCGACCTGCGAATTGGAACCGGATCATCCCACCCGGCGGTACGGCCACAGGTGGGATGAGGGGAGTGTTGAGCGGTTCGTACGTACCACCGTTGAATTGCGTTCTCAACCGGCAGTTTTTGTGCAGCTGACGAACCCCGTACCCAAACTTGACCGCTACCAGCCTCGCGAATTCGGTTATAGTCCCGCCGAGGCGAGGTTCAGGCGCAATTCGACGCCCGACGAACAGACGCGAGAGGAAACCCGTGAGTACGACCGCATTTCGCCCCACGGCAGTCGTCGGCCTGGCGGCCGTCGCGCTGATCGTCGTGGGCTGCAGCAATGACAACAACGTCGGCTCCTCGGTGTCGCCCCAGGTCGGGTTGATCTCCACCTCCACGGTTGACACCCCGGCGCAGGCCGCCGACGTGACGCTGGTCGGGGAGCGGGACGTCGAGGTGACGCTGACCGGGCCGATCGCTGCCAAATACTCGTCGGCGACAGAGAGTCAGCGGGATGCTCTGGGCAAGCCGCTCACCGGTGATCGCAACGCAGGAGCGCGCGAGAGCGGCGTGCTGTTCCAGCAATTCCAGGGCGGCGTGATCACCGCCAAGAATGACGACGCCGGCACGCCTGCCTACATCACCTGGGGCAAGATCCGGGAGGCCTGGAATGTCCCCCGCGATGCCGACGGCGTGCCTGCGGTCACCGGTGAGAACGGCTCAGTGGGCCCGCTGGGCGCCCCCACCAGTGACGAGACGCCGGACGGCGATCTGCTCGTGGAGACGTTCGAGCACGGCAAGATCGCGTACAACACGAAGACCCGTCAGGTCGAGGTGACGATCAACGACAAGGTCGTGCCTTCTGGGCTGTAAACACCCGAGGGACTGTCGAACGCTTCCCGATCAGTCGCGCTTGACCTCGTAGCGCAGCAGCACAGTGCCACCGGGAAAAGTACGGTTCTCCAGCAGTCGCAGCGAGATCCACGACGGCAGTGTCGGGAAGAACGGTGTGCCGCCACCCACGGCGGTCGGTGCGATCACGATCCGGTATTCATCCACCAGTCCGGCCTGCACGATCGGGGCGGCCAGGGTCGCCCCGGCCACCTCCAGCCTGCCGTCGGTTTCGGCCTTCAGCTTCGCGACCACCTCGACCGGATCGCCGCGTTCCAGTCGGGCGTTTCCCTCGACGGATTCGAGCGTGCGTGAGAACACGACCTTGGGCATGTCGCGCCAGATTTGAGCGAAATCTACGGTCAGCGGGGTGGCGTCCGGGTCCTGATCGGCGGTCGGCCAATACGCCGACATCAGTTCGTAGAGTCGCCGGCCGTAGAACGCGCACGCGGTCTCCCGCTCGAAGTCGTTCCAGTATTGGTGCAGTTCGTCGCTCGGTTCCGACCATTCGAGGTTGCCTTGTGCATCGGCGATGTACCCGTCCACCGAGACGTTGAAGCCATAGATGAGTCTGCCCATGCAGAGCAGACTGCACCTGGGCACGAAACTCATCGCGGATACTCGCCGCCGAGGCGCGTCGCGTCGGCTCAGCGCCGCAGGGTCTCGGTGCGATGGCGGAACCGTTTGCGCAGTGCCAGCGAGACGTAGACCAGGGCGACCAGGACGGGCACTTCGATGAGCGGTCCGACGACACCGGCCAGGGCTTGGCCGGAGGTGGCGCCGTAGGTGGCGATGGCCACGGCGATGGCGAGTTCGAAGTTGTTGCCTGCGGCGGTGAAGGCCAGGGTGGTGGTGCGTTCGTAGCCCAGATCGAGCACGCTGCCGAGTAGGTAGCCGCCGCCCCACATGATCGCGAAATACGCCAGCAGGGGCAGCGCGATGCGGGTGACGTCCCACGGTTGGCGCGTGATCTGATCACCTTGCAGCGCAAAGAGAATCACGATGGTGAACAGCAGGCCGTAGAGCGCCCACGGCCCGATCCGTGGCAGGAACTTGGCCTCGTACCAGTCGCGGCCCTTGGTCTTTTCTCCGAACCGGCGCGAGAGGTATCCGGCGGCCAGGGGGATGCCGAGGAAGATGAGCACCGATTTGGCGATCTGCCACGGTGAGGCCGAGATGGTGGTCTGCTCCAGGCCGAGCCACCCGGGCAGCACGGACAGATAGAACCAGCCCAACACGGCGAACATGACGACCTGGAAGATCGAGTTGAGGGCGACCAGGACAGCGGCTGCTTCGCGGTCACCGCAGGCCAGGTCGTTCCAGATGATGACCATGGCGATGCAGCGGGCGAGCCCGACGATGATCAGGCCGGTGCGGTATTCGGGTAGATCCGGCAACAACAGCCAGGCCAGGACGAACATCAACGCCGGGCCCAATACCCAGTTCAGCAACAACGACGCGGGCAGCAGCTTGCGGTCAGCGGTGACGGTGTCCAGGCGGTCATAGCGAACCTTGGCCAGGACCGGGTACATCATGATCAACAAGCCCAGGGCAATCGGCAGTGAAATCCCGTCGATCTGAACCGTTTCCAGGGCGGTGTTCAGGCCGGGTATCCAGCGGCCCAGCAGCAGCCCGGCGACCATCGCCGCACCGATCCAGACCGGCAGGAACCGATCCAGGGTGGACAGCTTGCCGACCACTGGCGACGCAGTGGTGGTGTTTGTCATGTCGACGCCCCGGCGGTCGGATCGGGTGATATCGGCATACATCAATATTGGTTCTTGTCGGATTCAGCTTCAAGCCGGGCTGTCGGTCGTGAGCTTGGGGTTGTTACCGAACGTCTCGGAGTCGGCCAGCACGGTGTAGACCTCCCACTTTTCGCCGGCCGGGCCGGTTACCCAGACCTTGTCCTGGGTGGCGAAGCAACACGTGGTGCCGATCTCCTCGTCGGTGAACAGGCGTTCGTCGGTCAGTCGGGCGATCTCGGCATGCACCTTGTCGCTGGATTCCACCTCGACACCGAGGTGGTTGATGGTGCCGCCCTTGCCGGGGTTTTCCAGCAGCACCAGCTTCAGCGGGGGCTCCGTGACGGCGAAGTTGGCGTAACCGGGCTTCACCTTGGCCGGCGATACCCCGAACAGTTTGGTGTAGAACATGATCGCCTCGTCGAGGTCGTCGACATTGAGTGCTAACTGGACGCGGGACATGGTCGACCTCCGCTGTGGATGAGACATATATCGAACTGTCATGCTCAGGATGACACCGTTTCGATATATGTCAAGAAGTATGGCATGATGTAGGTCATGCCCAAGGCGCTGCCCGTCATCGACATGTCCGCCCCGGTGTGCTGTGCGCCGGTCGCGGCCGGGCCGCTCAGTGACGCCGACGCCCTAGAGGTGGCGATGCGCCTGAAGGCGCTCGCTGATCCGATGCGGGTGAAGATCATGTCGCTGTTGTTCAGTTCCCGCCCAGGAGAGGAAACCAGCGGGGATCTGGCCGCGGTACTCGAGCTGGCCGAATCCACCGTCAGCCATCACCTCGGGCAGCTGCGCAGGGCGGGGTTGGTGATCTCCGAACGGCGCGGTATGAATGTCCTTCACCGGGTGAAACCTGAAGCCCTGCAAGCCTTGTGCGTAGTACTCGACCCCAACTGCTGTCAGTAGGTGCCGCCAACGAGATTGCCGACCCAAGGCGACCTTACCCGGTGAACCGCCCTGCTCGATTCCGCCTCATCCCAGAATCGCCCGGGCGGCGCGCTCGGCGATCAACATGACCGGCGCGTTGGTGTTGCCGGAGGTGATGGTGGGCATCGCCGAGGCGTCGACCACTCGAAGGCCGGCGACGCGATACACGCGACATTCGGTGTCGAGCACCGTGCCGGCTGACCGTGGAAGGCCTTGTGTGTCAAAGGCTCCCATCGCGCAGGTGCCCACCGGGTGGAAGATCGTCGTACCGAGTTCACCAGCAGCCAGCTGCAGGTCTTCGTCGGTCACCAGGTCCGGGCCGGGGAGCAATTCTTGCGGGCCGTAGCCGGCCAGCGCGGGCGCTGCCATGATCTTCCGGGTCATCCGCAGGCCCTTCACGGCGACTTGACGATCGGCGTCGGTGGACAGGTAATTGCAGGAGATCTTCGGATCGGTCAACGGATCGGCACTGGCCAGGCGCACATGGCCGCGCGAGCTGGGCCGCAGATTACAGACCGAGGGGGTGATCGCCGCGTACCGGTGCAGCGGTTCGCCGAACTTGGGCAACGACAAGGGCTGCACATGCCACTCCAGATCGGGACTGGCCAGCGTCGGGTCGCTTTTCGCGAAAGCCCCTAGCGTGGAGGGCGGCATGGTCATCGGACCTGAGCGCAGCGTCAGGTATTGAAGTCCCATGCCGCCACGGGTGATCCAGTTGCGGTACAGCGTGTTGACGGTCCGGGCACCCTGAACGCGGTAGACGGTGCGCAGCTGCAGATGGTCCTGGAGGTTTTCGCCCACTCCTGGTAGATCGACGGCCACCGGCACGTGATGCTCGGTGAGCAACTCGGCTGGGCCCAGCCCCGAGGCCTGCATGAGATGCGGCGAGCCGATCGCCCCCGCGCTCAGGATCACCTCCCGGCGGGCCTGGACGGTGATTGTCTGGCCATCCTTGAGCAGCCGCAGGCCGGTGACCCGGTGCCGCGCCGTGGTCCATGCACCGCGCCGCTGACTGTCACAGACCTCGTCGTCCATCAGCAGCCCCAGGGCCTGAGTCTGGGTGTAGACGGTGAGATTCGGTCGGTGGGCGATCGGATGCAGGAACGCATCGGCCATCGACCAGCGACGGCCCCGTCGTTGGTTGACGTGAAAGTAGGCGCTGCCAGAGTTGTCGCCCCGGTTGAATTCCTCGATGGGTGCGATGCCTACCTGGGCTGCGGCGGCCTGCCAGGCGTCCAAGATCTTCCAGCGCACCCGCGGCCGCTCGACGCGGATCTCGCCATCGGTGCCGTGCCAGTCGTCGGCACCGCCGAAGTAGTCTTCCAACTCTTTGTAGATCGCCAGCGTTTCGCCGGGGGAGTCCGCACCACCCCAGAGCCATCGCTCGTCACCGGTGGCTTGTGCCCATAGCTCGTAATCGCTTGCCTGTCCACGCATGTGGATCATGGCATTGATCGACGAGCAGCCGCCGATCACCCGGCCCCGCGCGTAGTGAATGCTGCGTCCGGCCAGACCTGGATCGGCCTCTGTCGTGAAGCACCAGTCGGTGCGGGGGTTGGCGATGGTGTACAGGTAGCCCACCGGCACCTTGATCCAGAACCAGTTGTCTTTGCCGCCGGCCTCGATCAACAGCACGCGGTGGTCAGGGTTGGCGCTGAGCCGATTGGCGAGCAGGCAGCCCGCGCTGCCTGCTCCCACGATGATGAAGTCGAATTCGGCGACGGGGCTCATTCCGGGTTCGTTCCTCCATGGCGTCGGGTGCGTCACCTAGTGTGCGCGACGACCGCTCGGTAGGTGCGGATTCCCCGCCCGAATTGGTGCACGGACGGATGTTGTCGGCGGCTTAGCCTTGGGTCATGGGTGAGGGGACAGTCAACGATTCATTGCAACGGGCCTACGAGGCCATGATTTCCGCCGATGTGGGGCCTTTCCTGCGCGCACGTGGCTTCGACATATCCGACTCCAGCTTCACGCGGGAACGGGGGCCGCTCTACGACGTGATCAATCTTCAGCCCGACCGGCACAACGGCACGATGTCGTGGCATGGATTCTTCATCAACGTCGGAATCGGATCCGCTGAGGTCGACAGCGCGTGCCCTGGATACGAGCGAGCCCGGCATCCGCTCAAAGGTTCGCTCCTGCAACGCCGTTGGGAACAGCTGGTGCCCGACCTGCCGTACGAGGCGCGGTTCGACCATCGCACCGACATGCAGAAATTCGCGGCGGCGCTGTGCGATGGCTTTGATGCGACGCTCGCTGTGATGGAACAGATAAGCAGCACAAAGCAGTTGGTGCGATACGCGGTCGACAACAACGTGCTGATCGAGTACGACAAGACCTGCGGCTATCTGGCGGCGGTCGATGACATCGACACGCTGACGGAATACGTCACCACGTTGCACAGCTACTTCGGGCATCAGGACCGGTGGTCGATCTTCAGCCGCAACATCAGCACGGCTGCCGGGCGTTGGGAGGGCCATCTGCGGGAGCGCGGATTGCTTGACCTGGTCCCCGCCAGTGGCGGGGATGAGCCTTCGTAGATCGGGAGGCCCGACGCATCAACTGTGATCGTCGTCAGCCGTTGTCCCGCCAGGTGAGCACTTCCTTGAGAGACGTGAGGTCGTAGCCGTCATCGGAGGTGAGCTCCGTCTGAAACAACGTGACGCCGGCTTCGCGGAAGGCATGGGCGCTGTCGGCGTCCTGCCACAGCGTCGAGCGTTCGATATCGGCGCCGTTGCGGCCGAACGTCGCCGCCAGTTCGTCGACGAGGTCGCTGGACCTGCGGAACGCGTCGAGGTCTTGGAACGCGTGCCAGATGTCGGCGTGTCGGGCGACGGCGGGCAGCGAGCGTTTGGGCCCCGTGCCGCCGATGAGAATGGGTACTTTGCGCACCGGCGGCGGGATCAGTGCCGCGAGCCGGTTCTCGATCCGGATCAGGCTCTCGTCGAACAGATCGAAGCGGGAGCTGAACGTGCCGAATTCGTAACCATAAGTGGTGTAATCTTTTTCGTACCATCCAGCTCCGAGACCGAGAATGAGTCGGCCGCCACTGATGTGGTCGACGGTGCGCGCCATGTCGGCGAGCAGGTCCGGGTTGCGGAAACCGACGCCGGTGACCAGGAGCCCGATCTCGGCGTGCGAGGTGATCTCGCCCCACGACGCGAGCGCGGTCCAACCCTCGAAGTTGGCAACGTCGGGTTGCTCATCGAGCAGCAGGGGTTTGCCGTCGACGATGGCCTCCACCGCCGGGCGGTGGAAGTGGTCGTAACCGAAGATCACGTCGACGCCGAGGTCGTCGGCGGCCAGGACGGCGTCGCGCCAGGTGCGGTAGTCGGGTGTGCCGCCGGGCTGGATCTGCGCGGCGACGCGAACGGGACGGGTCATGTGGAACTCCTGAGTCGGGGAAGGGCGACTCCTGAGCCAAGTGGACGAGGTGCGAGATTTATTCCGGTCGAGGTGATCCTCAAATGAGGGTGATCGTCAGGGGCTCCGGTCCGTTGCAGCGAGTGCTGGGGATCTCGAACCCACGGACATCAACTATCCGAACGTGCGCGGGCAAGCGATTCAAACGCGTCGGCAGTGGTTTGATCGGCAGGAAACAGCAGCTCGATGGCCAGCTCGGAAAGCGTGACCTCGAACGGCATGTCGAATGTGCCGAACATACCGAAGAAGGACCATTCACCGCCCCCGGGTGCGCGCACCCTCACCGGGCCGAGATTCTGTGCGAAGTCGGATTCGCTTGCCGCACCGCGGTCGTCGCCGGATAGGTAGTTGTCAAACTCCTCCAGCAGCTGTGCGAGCTGCTGGTCGGCAGTGGTGGTGAGCTGGCGCTCGATACGATCACGGAAGTACACCATGACGTCGCGAGCGTTGATGATCTGTGATGACAACGCCATTCCGATACGGAGGATGTTGACGGGCGGCTTCAACAGGGCTGGGTCGATGCCCGCGACAAGCGGTTGTATGGCGGCGTTCGCAGCGACCAGATTCCAGTGCCGATCGAAGACGACGGCCGGGTACGGCTCGTGGCTTTTCAGGATCCGTTTCAGCGCTTCGCGAATCGGGGCGAGTTCGGGTGCGCTGAACGGATGCTCGGCGAAGGCGGGGGCGTGCCCTGCTGCGAGCAGGAGCTGGTTTCGTTCACGAAATGGGATGTCGAGTCGTTCGCCAAGGCGCAGCACCATGTCTCGTCCGGGCTTGGAGCGACCGGTCTCGACGAAACTCAGATGGCGCGCGGATACGCCGGCATCGAGCGCGAGCTCGAGCTGGGTCAGCCGGCGCCGGAGCCGCCATTCCCGCAGCAGCGGCCCGACCCGGGAAGCGGTGCCGGTCGTTGCCATTCGCACCGACTGTAGCCGCACCGGGTTCGTTCCTCGATTACCTCTAGGTAATCGACAGTGCGACCTCCCACCGTGACGATCACTGGAGAACCGTGAGGAGGACGGAAAATGACTACGTTGATTCGACGGCTGGTCTGCGGCGCAGCTGGCGCCATGATGCTCGTCGCATTATTCCTACCGTGGGACCAGATTCAGGACACCGATCGCATCGCGTGGGGGTTGTGGAAGCTGACTTTTCCGCTCTGCGTGGCTCTTGCCTTGTGCGCGTTGACATCCGCGCTCACGGGTGGGCAGATCGGCCTGAACAGACCCGACGTTTCGATCATCGGCGCGACCGATGGCCTCGGTGTGATCACCACCGTGACGCTGGCCTGGCTGCTGTTGTACGCGTCGCCTGCTGACGCCAGTCTCCAGCCGGCCCTCGTCCTGGCGCTAGTATCGGCGGCTGCAGCTGCCTTAGCGGCCGCCGACTACCGTCCGCTGCGGGGAGCACCTCTGTTTCCGCGATTGGTTGATGAATGCGGCAGTAGCCACCATTCGAGCACCTTGTGAGGCAGCGTAAAGCCGAGCGGACATGGGTCGGGCTCAGAGGTCACTGCAATGGCTCGGGCGCGAAGGTGACGTCGACTCCGCCCACGGTCATCGTCACCTGACCTTCGATCACCATCACCTGCGCCGAGACCCGTCGATCGACAGTCTGGGCCAGTTGCTGCACCGGTGTGTGCGGTATCTGCGTCACCGACAGGTTGGCCAGCCCGGCCACTTTGGGGCCGACGTTGCGCCACCAGGTGGGCACGCCGGCGGCGAACGGGAACAGCAGCACCTGGTCGGCTTGGCTGGCCGCCTTGCCCAAGACGCGCTCGTCGGGCTGGCCGACGTTGATCCACTCCAGGATCCGGCCGGTGTAGTCGGCGAGCCGCAAGTCCGGTACGCCAGGGGTGGACAGGCCTGCCCCGAAAGTCAACTCGCCGTCGACGTCGCTGAGTCGGTGTGCGCGAAGCCCAAACGCCAACAACCGCACCACCATCCGCTCATCGGTCTCGCTAGGATGACGGGCCACGGTGAGCGTGTGATCGGCGTAGTAGCCGTGATCGACATCGGAGACGCCAAGTTCGACTTTGAATACTGTTGCAGAAAGGGCCACGTCATAGTGTCCACCCACGTGGCGTCCTCCGAGCAATCGGGCCGCATTGAGTGGTCGACCGCCGGGATAAACCGTTCTGTGCTCGGTTCCGTGTCACGTTGCCGGACAAATCAGCAGCTCCAAACTCGGTGTTACATGTAACATGGCTCTATGGCGGTGAGGGAAAGGGTCGGTGAGTACCGACGACGGATGCGCGAGCGCGGCCTCCGACCGCTGCAGGTCTGGGTGCCTGACGTGCGCACCGAGACTTTCGCGGCCGAGGCGCACAGGCAGGCCTCGCTGGTCGCAGAAGCTCACGAAGAAAGCGACGACCAAGACTTCATCGAGGCGATCTCGACGCGGTGGGACGAGGAGTGAATCGAGGGGAGATTTGGACCGTGGCCGGAGGTGTTTATGCCTCGAAGCCCCGTCCGGCGGTGATCGTTCAGGATGACCTCTTCGATGCCACGACTTCGGTCACCGTAGCTCCGATGACCAGCACGCTTTTGGATGCTCCACTGCTGCGCATCCGCATAGGGGGCGGAGATGGGCTACTTTCGGGACTCGACCACGATAGTGACGTGATGATCGACAAGCTCACGACGGTCAGAAGGTCGAACGTCCATACCCGAATCGGCCGCCTGACAGCGGAGCAACTGGTTGAGATCGAGCGGGCAATGATGGCATTCCTCGGCCTTGCTCGATGAATGAACCCCGTTGAGGAGCAGTGCAAATGGCATGCTCTAGCGTCAGGTCGCCATATTTCGATCTCGTCGTATTCCTCAACTGAAGGTACCGCCAGCCGGTTGGCCAGTTGGTCCAGGCAGGGGAGTCGTCATCCGCCAGTCGGGGGTCGTCGTTTCAATCATCGGTACTGCCCGAGTGGCTGTGCGCGGAGTTTGCTGGATAGCAGAGTCCCTAGTACCGACGAGCGCTAGCATTGACTGCAATGCATGCAGTGGATGAGGGGTGACGATGGCGACCTTGACGATTCGTGATCTTGACGACGAGCTCAAAGCGGCACTGCGTGTTCGCGCAGCAGAGCACGGCCGGTCGATGGAATCTGAGGTGCGTGAGATCTTGCGCACGGCATTGGAACGCCCTGTGGGTGGTCCGGGGATGGCGACGCGGATTCGGCAGCGCTTCGCGGGAACCGGGGGTGTGGAGCTTGACCTGCCCAGTCGGACCGAGCGTCCACGCGCTGCGGCCCTTGACGAATGATCGTCTTGGATACCAACGTCGTTTCGGAGCTGATGCGCCCAGCGCCGGAACCTGGCGTCACTAGTTGGGTCGACAGCTTGGATGTGGCCGACATATGGCTGACTGTCGTGACGGCGGCCGAACTGATGTGCGGCGTCGCCCGATTGCCGAACGGGCGACGCCGGCGTGAGCTTCGCGCAAAGGTCGACGGACTGCTGGCGGAGGATTTCCAGGACAGAATTCTGCCGTTCGATGCGCTGGCGGCAACCCACTATGCAGATATCGTTGCTGACCGGGAGCGTAGCGGGCTCCAGATCAGTATGGCCTACGGGCAGATCGCCGCAATTGCCGCAACTGGAACGCCGGACTCGCGACGCGCAACGTCAGTGACTTCGTTGACACCGGCGTCGACCTCATCAATCCGTGGGATTTGGCAACACCGTAACCACTTGGCTTCAAACGACGCACGCCGGTTGCGAAACGGCGTCAGTGAAACACGCTGCAGCACAGCGGTTTGCCTAGGACGAGTCGGGCGTCATGGTTCGTCTAGGTGGTTTCGCCGGGATGTTGGTTCGATGAGTGGGGTGAGGGGGTCACTCGGATTGCCCGCCGACTACGGGGAACGCTATCTAGCCCCAACGCGGTAGGGCAACAAGCCGGTCGCCCTCAAACCCCGCGGGCGCTCGATCGTTTGCTGGACTTTAGCCGACGATCCACAACTGCTTGTCTACATTTCGTCTACACTGACGTCCATGGCGGCAGAAACTACAACTGTCCGAGTCCGCCGGCCAGATTCTGAGCGGCTCCAATCGCTGGCTAAAGCTCGTCAGACCGCCGTTGTCGACGTCGTGCACGCTGCGATCGACGCTCTGGAACGGCAGGAGTTCCTCCGGGGATTAAACGGCGATTACCAGCGCCTGCGTGGCAATCCCGAACTGTGGGAACAGTACCTGGCGGAGCGTCACGAGTGGGACGCCCTGGCTTGATCTGGCGAGGAGAGATCTACTACGTCGATCTCGGCCAGCCGGTCGGCCACGAGCCGGCCTTTCGGCGTCCAGCGGTCGTGGTGTCGGTCGACATTCTCAACAACGGACCGGGAGGACGCGTGGTTGTCGTTCCCATCACGACCGTCGGCTACGGGCTGCGAAGCCATGTCGAGCTGGAGCCAGAGGGTAGCGGGCTCGACCACACCTCATACGCACGCTGCGATCAACTGCGAGTGGTTTCGGTCGAACGGCTGTCATCCCGGCAGGCGATAATCGGCCCAGGCCAGATGCTGGCCATCGACCAGGCGCTGCGGTTTGTCCTCGATCTATGACTGCGGAGGAGGATGTCTTTCAAAACTGTTGGGGAGCAGTTGAACACGGCATGGACTACTGGTAACCCGCCATACTCGATTCCGCCGTATTCCTCCGGTCGCGAGGCATCGAACAGTTCAATCCTGGCTGGGGAGACAGGCCCGGTCACCGGCACGGAGGTGCCTCAATCAGCTGGCGGATTGCGGTAGAGCTCCGAAGTCCGGCGCGCTTGTTGCAAAACCGGTTGGCTGCGTCGACGCGACGTGTCACGCTTCGGCGGTGAATCAGATGTTCTACGTGTTTCTCTGGTCGCACCCGGGGATGGACGAGGCGCTAGTTGCCTACGAAGATGCCGTGCTCGCGCTGGTCGATGAGCATGATGGGCAGGTGGTGCATCGAGCTCGGACAGATGGCGCCGGTGGCAGGCCGCTGGAAATCCAGCTGTTCCAATGGGCATCGCGAGAGGCGATGGAGCGCTATATGGCTGATCCGAGACGGTCCGCATTGTCTGCGGATCGCGAGCTAGCCATAGCGCGCACTGAAATCGTCCCTGTGCAGATCAGCTGATTCGCGCGGGGCCGCTTGTCATCGAGGCACTCGGTGGTCGCGGTTACCCGTACGCCTATCAGGTACACAATAGGATGCATGGCCACAAAATCTGAACGTTTTGCCGTGCGCCTGACGCCTGAGCAGGACGCGCTGATTCGCCGTGCCGCGGAGGTCGAAGGAACGGACCTAACGACATTCACTGTGTGCGCCACCGTCGCGCACGCTCGCGAGGTACTCGCGGACCGCCGGCATTTTCTACTCGATGACGCGGCGTGGGCAGAGTTCAATGCCGTACTCGATCGGCCAGTCCAGTACAAGCCGGCGTTGGCAAAACTGTTCGCCAAGCCTTCGTTGTTCGATCCTGACGAGTGAGTGGATACGGCCGTCCGCGGCCGATCAGCGAGTCCGATGACGTCGCGACGTTCGACAGCGGCGAGCCCAACCTGGATGACTATCTTCGCACGCGCGCACTGACTAACCACGCCGGCGGCGCATCACGCTGCTTCGTGACGTGCAGGGATGGGAGCGTCGTCGGCTACTACGCATTCGCGTCGGGAGCGGTGTCACATGCCGACTTGTCCGGCAAGTTCAGCCGGAACATGCCCAACCCGGTGCCGGTGATTCTGCTGTCACGCCTGGTCGTCGACCGCAAGCACCAGGGCTACGGACTGGGGGAGAACCTGCTGCGCGACGCGATTGCCCGCAGTGTGCAAGCCGCCGAACAGATCGGTGTCCGCGCCATCGTCGTGCATGCCCTGCATGACGAAGCGCGCCGGTTCTATATCCGCTTCCAGTTCGAACCGTCTCCTACCGACCCGCTACACCTGATGCTGCTGATCAAAGATGCCAAGGCGAGCGTGACGTCGCTGCAAGGAGAAGGGATGCCGCGGAACGTCGTCATGAGGTGATCGACAATGGTCGAGAGCGGTGCGGACCGAGACCACCTCGAGTCGCTGACACAGACGAGCAACTCAGCCGGCTGATCGCCATCGCTCACTCACGCTGAGCAGCTGCGCCATCTTGACCCGGATGGGGCCGACGCGACGCTAGCGGCCGCCCGGGAAGAAACCGGCATCGTAGATCGGGACCTGCGCACTATTACCCTTGCCGATGGATTGGGGTTCTCGTTGACGGCAGTTGCGAGCACAAAGACGACGAGGTCCGCGACGCCATTGAAGGCGGTAACGAGTGACTGAGTCACCTAGAAGTGGCGTGTTCTGGTAAGCGAAAACCGTTGTCCAACAAAAGAAGACGGCGTTGTTTAGTGGTAACCCGCCGTATTTGATTCCGCCGTATTCCCCAGTGCGCGGGCAGGTGGCCTTGGGGGACAGTGGGCCGTTGAGCGGCCGCACGCGACTTCGACCCCGGCCGCAAGCATTGCCATCGATGAGGTGGTCCAAGGAGGTTCATTGTTTGCTAACCCGTTATCGGCTGGGGGAGCGCCTTGTGAATCAGCGAGGCGCTTCATCTCCTTCGACTCGGCTCGTACGCGGGGTAAAATCGGGCAATGATCTTCACTCGGATCACCGTGGACCCAGCTGTGATGGGCGGTATGCCCTGTGTGCGTGGGTTGCGGTTTCCTGTGGCGACCGTTGTGGCAATGGTCGCCGACGGCATGTCCGCGCAAGAGATCATCGCCGAGCATCCTGATCTCGAACTCGGCGACGTTGCCGAGGCATTGAAGTACGCTGCCGAAGCGCTGAAGGAACGCGAACTTCCGCTTCGGAAACCGGCGTGAAGTTTCTGCTGGATGAGAACCTTTCGCCGGTGCTGCGTGACCTGCTGGTCGAGTCAGGCCATGACGTAATCCATGTGCGAGATCTTCAGATGGCCGGTTCGACGGACGAGGAAGTAATCGCGCAGGCAGCGACTCTGAGTCGGGTGCTCATCAGTGCTGATACCGACTTCGGCGCACTGCTTGCTCGAACGCATGCGACCGAGCCTTCCTTCATTCTCATCCGCCGCGCCAGCAATCGGCGTGCCGACGAACAGTCAAGGCTTCTTACGAACAACCTCGAAGTGGTTGCTGACGATCTGGCATCCGGTGCAATCGTTGTTCTCGGCGAAGACGTAATTCGTATCCGGCGTCTGCCGATATGAGCCTCGTTTGAAGTATTCGGAACGAACCAGCGGTGATTGAACCGCTTCACCGCCCAGGCCATTTGTGAAGTCCGCCAGGTGTATCGAGACAGGGCACTACAGGACAGAAACCGCTGGGACACAGATGAAAACGAAGACTTTTACCGGTAACCCTGCATATTCGATTACTACATAATCGTGACATTCTGAGGATTGTGTCGCCTCGCGAATGACGACGACATCGTTCTTGGAGACCCGGCCATGGGCGGCACCGTGATCGCGCCGGCTCGGCCGAGTGTCTGGTGTGGCTCGGATGGCTGTCCGGGCGAACTGGAAATGCGGTTGCGCGCAGCGCGGTGCTGATGTTCGAGTAGCCGAATACTCGTGATAACTCTTGCCGGCCGGTGTAGCGTTCCCGTCGGCAGTGAGCGAATGCCCCACGAGGGGGGGGATAATCGATGAAGCGGCTCGTGCATCTCGATAGTTATATGTCAGTGTTGCCGTACGCCAGCGAGATTTTCGGCGTCTACCAACCAATGCTCGGTTGGAGATCGAAACGCACGGCGCAGCGCATCGATACCGGGTTTCTCAGCAGGCAGCGACGAGTCGTCGAAGCAATCGTTGATAACCACAAACCGGACTACAGCGTTCATTTCACTGACGACGGCTGCCGTCTAGATGTAGAGCGTCTGTTGCCCGGCGCACTCGCTGCTCGAAACGACTGGACATCGGTCATCACTGCGCGCCTCGCCGAGGGGCTACCCCCAGCACCTACCGACGAGGAATTGTCTGCTGCAATTACTGCCGACCATCTCGCAGATATATTGAACGGACCGGTTCGCGAGCTCGCACAGCAGATGTACCACGACGCGTGCGAACGTGACATCCGCCAGCGCCGCACCACGCAGCGAGCCCGTACGGCCGTCGAGGAGATGATAGCGCGCGAGTCGCGGACTGCGGGTGCGCTGCTTCGCCTGGCCTCCGGAAACCGGCTCGACGCGGTTCGCACGATTCTTACGCCGTTTCGCAAGGCGACTATGGAAGCGCTAACTGCGGCACTGGTTGCGCAGAACGGGTTCGACACGCTCGACCCCAAACATGATCTCGACCGGATCGGCTTATCTCCGGTTGGCATCGTGCACTTGTTCCGGCAGTACTTCTTTGAGCTGGACACGTTCCTGGGCTCGCCGGTTGGTCATGTGTGGGTTCCGGTAGGTGCGACTGTCGAACTGGTTGAGATCAACACACGGCGCGTTCTTGTGGAACGCACTGACGAGCTGCTCCTGGAGACAACACGGACGACCGAGTCGACCGTGACCACACAGGATGAGTTGTCTGAAGCGGTTAAGCAGGACAACCGAGATGAAGTCAAGTTCGGCGCAACAGCCACTGCCAACCAGAACTGGGTGTGGGGCAGTGCCTCCGAGACGGCAAGCTTCGACTACACAACTACGCAACAAAATGCGCGCGAACAGAGCCACAAGTACATGCGTCAGCAGTCCGAGAAGCTGTCGACGCAGATGAAACAAAGCATCAAGACCACGTTTAAGACGGTCACCGAAACGACGGAGACGTCGTCCAAACGCTATGTGCTTTCCAATACTTCGGACGAGATGCTCAACTATGAGCTCCGCCGCAAGATGCGCCAAGTCGGCGTCCAGGTCCAAGACATCGGGACCTACCTGTGCTGGCAAACTTATGTCGACGACCCTGGAGAGTTCCTCGGCATCGCGCAGCTCATGCACATCGTGGCATCGCCGAAGCTCAGCGATATTCCACCGCCGGAACTCATCGTGCCTCCCGGCCCTCGCTTTGAGGACCTTCCAATCACCATCCCGTACAAGGGCGAGGAGGATGAGAACGATATAACGTACCGAAACGGCGGCGAGGCCGATGTCGACTTCGGAGAAAACACTGATCACATTCAATGGGAGTTTCCACAGACCGTGTTCTCTGCTCAAGCCGGCGAAAAACTAGCGAACATCGAATTCGACACCACCGGCGTAAGCGCCGAGGTCTCGGCGATCGCCATCACCAAAGACCCGTCCGAGCCGACCAAGTGGACGTATGTCCTGCGGTTGAACTCCGTCAATTTCGGTGGCCGGATGGCGATTACATTCAAGGCGAAACTGCGTTGGGAGCCCGCCGTCGATCAGCTCGCGATCGACGCCGAGAACAAGAAGCGCATGGCAGCATTCACCGCCGCCAACGAACTCGCCTACCGCAAAGAGTTCGTGGCGGCGGCCCGTGAACGAATTGAGCTAGCCAGCGGGGTCCAGCCACGCAGGTACGAGGATCTGCGCGAGGAAGAACGGATTGCCGTCTACCGCAAGCTCATTCAAGACATGCTCGCCCCGCAGGCTCTCGTTCCGACGCCCGATGACCACACTCGTCACGTGGTTGCCGAATTGCTCAACTCGATTTTCGATATCGACAAGATGCTTTACTTCGTGGCTCCCGAATGGTGGCGGCCGCGACTGCACCACAGTCATCAACAGTTTGGTAATCTGGTGGCCGCCAAGGACCCCGACGGAAACCCTGTGCTTGGACCGGACGGCCGTCCAGTCATGGTGCCTGCCAGCACAACTCAGTATCCACAAGAACATCAGTTGGGATGGGGCGGGATCGGCGAGGTGCAGCGAGACGACAGCTACTACATCACCGAGAAATCGGTGCCGGCGAAGCTAGGTAGTTCGCTTGGTTGGCTGCTGCAACTCGACGGGGACAACCTGCGAAATTCCTTCCTCAACGCGCCATGGGTGAAGGCCGTTATGCCGATCCGGCCGGGCAAGGAGCGGCAGGCGCTGAATTGGCTTAAACGTGTCGAAGGCATGAACACCTTGACGGAGAACGATATGTACACCGGCCCCGAAACGGACCTGCAGGACAAGACGATCTTCGAGGTGCTCGATATATTGGCTGACAAGGTGGCTGACAAGCACCGCGCGTCAAACGAAGTCAACGAGTACCGCGACCCGGAGCGGCCTCTCGATGATGACAGTGCGGTGTTCGCAACGCCTCTGGACCGGGTCTATGAGCATGGATTCTATCCTCTGCAGGGCGGTTTCAAGGCGACCGTCAACGAGGATTTCGAAGTGTTCGACCAGTGGATTGAGATCGTCCCAACAGACCAGGTCGCCGCTGTGGAGGTGAAATACGATCCCAAGACCGGCCGCCAGCTTTAGTCGATTGTCGTCTAGAACGGTGCGAAGGAATCTTCGAGGAGCGTCCGGATCGTGCGCGGTGGGTCGGGTGGCGCGCTGGCCGGCAGAGGATCAAGATGTCCAGCGAACACGGCCATTTCGTGGACAACCCAGACGCGGAAGTTTCGGAGCGTGATGGGAGGCTTTTCCGCGAACATTTCGCGTTCGGTGAAGTTCTCGAAGAAGTAGCGCATAAACGGACTGCTGGAGTCCTCGATCATCTCCGTTGCGGAATGGGTGCCCAGTGTCCCCGCGGCTTTGGTTGGCGACTTCGCCACTGGCGGAATCCGCCAGAAGTCGGCCGCTTCGGCTGGGTCGGGTAGGTAGCGGATACGCGCTCCCGTTGCGTCGATCACCGCGCGCACGGCAGGGGTGAGACCCGCGGCGTTGCCTGTCATATGTGGTGTCACGACAAACACGGCATCTAAGGGCTGCTTGGGCGATTTGCGCCTAGCGCTAACCTTGTTCATGGCGGCCACAACGGCATCTAGAGGCTTGGTAGGCCCCGACGCCTCGTGGCTTATGACGCGTTCGAGCTCTTCGCCGTTGGCGTGGATGGTCGCCGCAAGCGCATGGTTAGCGCCACTGTGGGCCGCAGCCCACAAGCTGCGCCCTTCAGTAATCGGAAAATTGTCGCTTGTGCCGGCTGCAGTCGTGCTCCACAACAAGCGGATTGCGGCATCGACACGCGGTTTGAGCCCGGCGCGAGTGGCGGCGTCAAATCCTGCGACTGTGTCTGCGCACAGAGGCAGAAGCACGATGTCTGCTCTGCCAGTGCGGGAGAGAATCCGCTCGAGTCCGACTGGCCGATGCGACCATACGTTGGCCATCGCGTCGGCCACGGGTCGACTGGATGACCCAGTGGTCCGCTGCATCTGGTCAAGAACCTGCTCAAAAAGGGGAAGCGAGCTGACAGCTGAAAGCTTGTCCTTCGGCACCGGACTCAACAGCCACCGGCTCAGGTTGTACCACGTCGTATCGTCATGCCTGGCCGACTCAAACCCACCGACGGTGGGTGCATACGCAAATGAGTTCATCCCGGCTGCTGGGCGCAACCACACGATGTTGGCCGGCCTTCGGTCCGGCCCTGTGTGGCCTGTCCCACCATCCGCAGGGCCGCCGGCGGGTCGTACGGATGCCGACCGCAGCGACTTCACGGCGAGGTCGGACAGCACCACAAACCAAATAGTCGGAAGATCACCGCCCGTCCACCCCAGTACACGCAGATTCTCGATGCGTCCGTTCATGGCGGGATGCAGATAACGGCCCCAGCGATCGGAATGCGTCGCCCACCACAACTCGGTGAGATCGACAAAGCGTGCATCGACGGTGAAGCCCTGAGGCGTCACTGCCAGGAGCGGATGCAAACCGGCGATCCTGCGCCTGCTCGACGCCCCAGGGGCGGCAACCCGGGTCGGCCCGCTACTCGATCGAACCCAGCGCCGGGTCTCCACTGAGTGCTCTGCGGCTAGTAGGACACCGGATCCCACGTTGAACAGCTGGCGGATCGCCAGTCCTGTCTTCGTGACACGGCTAGCCGTCACCGTTAATTCGATATCGACCCGAATGCGGGTGGCGGCGGCCGGCACCGATAGCGTGTTGGTGCCAGGTTTGACCGCCGCAACGGGCAATGCCGGCAACAGATCGGTGTCCCAACCCGCGACCCTGCTCACATCGACGACTGCAGCCTTCACGGGTATCGTGTTTTGCTGCAACCAGAATTGACCCGAGGTCGTCTTCGCTCGGGGCGTAGCCGACGGGGCCATCCAGTCGAAGATAACGTCCAATGTGCGCTCCATCGTCGGCGAGGGCAGCAGTTCCGCTGCGCCTAGCATCGCTGTTCACCAATGCCGATCGGTGAAGCAGAATCGGAACGAAGGCGGCCTGCGCTTACACAAATATTGCACAGATTGTTCGACGAGGGCCTGATATCCACCTGTACGTTCTGAATCTAGTTGGCGGTCGCTTGCTGGGTGCCGCCAACTAGTGTCGCGTGTTGTTGATTGATTTACGATTGATCTTGCCGAGGAGTTCGTCGGCGGATTTGGTCCAGGCGAACGTTCGGGCGCGGTGGTTGTAGCTGTCGACGTAGGTGCGGATCGCATCCTGTAGTTCGGTGACGTCGGTGAAGGTGCCGCGGCGGATGGCTTGGCGGGTGATGATGCCGAAGAAGATCTCCACCATGTTCAGCCAGAGCAGCTGGTGGGGGTGAAATACAGTGTGAATCGCGGGTTTTTATCGAGTGAGGTTCGTACCTTGGGGTGTTTGTGGGTGGCGTAGTTGTCGCAGATGACGCACAACCGCACCCGGGGGTGGGCTTTGGCGACGAGTTTGAGGAAGGCCAGGAACTCGGCGTGGGTGTGGCACGTGTAGCAGGCGTCGGCGGTGATCCTGCCGGTGGAGACCTTCAGGGCGGCGAACAGGCTGGTGGTGCCATGGCGGCGATGTAGTCGTGGGTCTGCTGTTCGGGGATGTGTTGGCGCAGAGGCAGAATCGGCTGGGTCCAATCCAGTGCCTGAATCTGCGACTTGTCGTCAACACTGACAACGACCGAGCCGGCGGGCGGATCCAGGTAGAGCCCGACCACATCGCGCAGCGCGCCAACCGAAAACGTCGGGGAGAGCAGCGGTCGGCAATGTCCTGTCTCAATTAGCTTGGCAGGCAGAACCTTTGAACTTGCCAGAAATTCTGAGACTGCATCGCGATTGATCGTCTCAACTCTTGTGGCAGTTCCGTATTCTGCGCGAAAATGTACTGCTGGCGCAAACGGCGGGTGACACCCTCAACGCCGGCAATGTCACGGTGGTAAATCAGCACCGAAAGTTGCGCCACGCGTATGACTACTTCCGCGGAAGGGCCACGAATCCCGACGAGGTTGACGATGTTCACGAGAGCGGGACGTTCGACGGAGGCGGCTCTTGGTCGAGCTTTCTGTCAGGGAAGGAGGTCATGGCGATGCACGCCTTCCATGACCTTGTGGCCGCGATATCAGCCTTTTTGAGTTGCCTCGGACACGGGTGTTTGCTCTGTTCGATGAGATCGACGCCTACCTGCGCACGACGAATCCTCATGCGATGGAGTGGATAGATTCTGGGCTTGCCGTCCAGCTCGATGCCGCATTCAGGGCAGAGGTTGCAGCCTGCATCAAATCCAAGGGCAAGCTGGAACCGTTGATCGATCAGCACGCCTACGTGGAGGACATGATCGCAAACATGGATTACCCCTGAGCCCAGACCCATTGGTCATACGCGAAATGTCCGGTCTCAGTTTGTTGGCGGCCTAGCTGAGACGGTCAACAGCGACGACTGGTCGCGGATGGCCATTGGTTGGTCGGCACAGCCACGGCCACCAGTCCGGCAAGATCGGACATGCCCGGGCCGCTCAGCACTGGCGGCCAATCCAAGCTCAGCATCACCGTGCAGTCTCCAACCCACCGGTGCCGATCGAGGGCGACTTGTGGACTCATGTGTAGTCCGCCGACCCCGACAGTCCGCGCGAACAGTCCGCGCGAACAGCCGAGGGTCTGCTGGGAAGTCTGCTCACCTTCAGCTACTCGGTGGCGGGTCGTTGTCCGCCGCCCGGGTAAGTTGAAGCTGTGCGACTCGACCCCGGGCCTGACGGACCACCATAGGCGCTCAGGCTTTGCCACCCGTGATACGCCTGCGCATGTCATTCGGGTAGCAGAGAACTTCAAGCAGGTAGAGATACGGCAGCAGGACGATGTCCTCGGGCAGCTGCCCGTCGTGCTGCACCAGGATGTTGGCGAAGAGGTCGGCGTTGTCGCCCTTCTTGCCGCCGAATCCGTGCGTCGCGTTGCGAAAAACCTTCAGCAGCAGCGCAACTGCGTTCTCAGGCGACCTTGACTCGGTCTGTCCGTTTGGCAGATGGAACACCACTTCGTCTTCGCCGCGCTGGCGGTTGATGAAGAACCCCTGCTGCATCTCGGCCAGGGCTGCGATCGCCCGATCGGCGGCAGGCATCAAAATTTCGGCGACGGCTGGGTACATGCCGTCGCGCGCCCGGCGGGCAGCCTTCTGTGCGACCTTCAGTGTGCACAGGTCATCAAAGCTTCTGCCGGACAGGCGATCTGCGATGGTAACTAGCAGCGTGTACATCAACGCCAGTTGGGTAGCTCGATTGCGGCTGGAGGTTTGGATCGACGTCATGAGCCCGAAAGCTTGGCCAAAGGTCAGCATCCAGTGCTGGTGGTCATGAGGTGAGTACCAGCCGTTCGGGTCGCTGAACGTGGCCGGGTCCGACAGGTAACCGAACATCTGGTTCAGTCGGAAGGCCCACCAGTGGATCGCCCGCCCAGCCGACGCTGCGTCGAATTTCGTCGGCTTACGCAAATCGCGTCGTCCGAGCGCCGGCAGCAGTTGCATCGGCTCCATGGGATCCCGGCGGTATCCGTTGACGTCAAGGCCGAGGCTAAACAAAATCGTTGCCATCTGCCGTGAGGCCGGGATGCACCAGAAGCGTGGGCTACGGCAGCCGAGAAGTGGCCCTAGGTAATGGATTCCGCCGATGATGTCCAGGTACCAAGGCGTCGACGTGGCGAACATCGGCTCGCCCTGCGCCTCAGCCAACTTCAGATTGGCGAACGCATCGGGGTCTTGGGCGAAGCGGAACAACATCGCCGGTAGCCGGGCCCGACGCACCAGTGTGTCGGTAACGCTGACGAGGTGGGCGCTACGATTGGCGAACACCGGCTCACCTGTGCCCTCCAACCTGCGCTGACCGAGGTTGGCGTATAACTCTGATGCGCATGCTGGAAGGTCAGCGATCTTGGTCCGCAGCACATCACTCTGGATGGAGTGGAAATAGGCCGTCTCGTCGTCGCCGCCCAGGAACCGCTCCATGAGCCTGGTGTTCAAGTTTTCCCACTCGCCGGCGTGAGCCGGGTCGTTGACGATCGCGTCGATGTTCGGCAGCTGTTTGAGCACGTCGAACTTGTGCCCGACTCCGGTCTCGTCGGCGAGGGTCTGGCTGGTCACCAGCTTTTGGCTGACATCGGCCCTGATCGACCACTCGTTATACATCAGGTGACGGCCGCACAAGCCCAGGTATTGCAGAAACCCGCGAGTGTCACCATCGAACAACTCGGGCGGTATCTCGATGTGCACCAGGCGGCGGCTGGCGGCGCTGGTTGCGACAGCACCGCCTGGGCCCATATGGGCAGTCTAGAACAGTGGTGGTGGAGGGCCGGTTTCTCGGAACATCCGTGATTCATCCGATGAAACGGCGACGTTACCGATGTAGCGATGAACCAAGAGAACGCCTGGGGGAGCTGCTCGGAGGGCGACGCGGAGTCCCCTCCCAGTGTCACCGCCCCGGCTGGACGGTGGTGGCAGTTTGCTGCGCCCCCTGCCCGTTGGTTGGGAGGTGCAGCAGTCTGGTTGGAGTGAAGCCGTCAGCTCTAGGCGATGCCGCAGGATTGCGCGACGTGGGTGACGTTATCGAAGAAGTGAGGCCGACGTTGCCAGGCGGCTAGGTTGGCCGCTCGGCTGTCGGCTGAAGATCCTCGACGACTGCAGTGCGCTAGTGCGGACGATCAGCGGGCCGAGATGAAAGCCACCGCGCCCCTGCGATAGTGGCCACGGCTACCGCGATGAACAGGGCGGGTTGGGTGGCGACGGCGAGCAGCCTGTCTGCTTTTGTCATCTGATCGATGGCGGCGTCGAGTGCGTCAACGTATGTGGGGTATTGGTTGTTGAGGCTGTGTGCGGTGCGGTAGAGCCAGGCGTTGAACCACATGAAGACGGTCAGGTAGACGGCTGCAGTGCTTGCCGCCCAGCGCCAGCGGGCGGTGCCGGTGGCGCGTGCGGCGCGGTCGAGGATGACCGCCAGTAGCGGTACTGACCAAACCCAGTGGTGGCTCCACGCCAGGGGCGGCATTGTGCAGGAAAGCATGCCGGTGATCGTGATGGCCAGCAGGCGGTTCCCGGTGCGGTGGGCTTGATAGGCGGCGTATAGGCCAAGGAGACTGGCAAGACCGACAGCGGCCAGCCACAATAAGGCGGGCATTGGAGTGGGTTCCCAGATGGTGGCGAGGATCCCTCCGATCGAGTAGTTGCCGGGATGTGCCAGGGGGCCGATGCGGTCGGTCTGAAAGACAGCGTGCAACCAGTAGTCGGTAGAGTCTGCCGGTAGCACAATCCACGTCACGGCCACGGTTGCCACGGCGGTAGCCATAGCTGTGGCCGCGATACGCCATTGCCGGGTGACAAGCAGGTATGGCACAAACACGATGGCGGTCAGTTTGATGCCCGCAGCGATACCAGCCGCCCAGCCGTGCATTCGGGCGCCGTTGGGACGAGTCAGATCCCAGACGATGATCGCCATGAGAATCAGGTTGATCTGGCCCTGCCAGAGAGTGCCTCGCACCGCCTGGATGTCGAGAGCTACGAATGTCAGCGCGACGCTGATCAGCATGAGCCGCCGGTCCGGCCGGTAACCCAGGACGGTGGCACAGCGCCAGATCGTTGCCGCGAGCGCAGTGAACGACAATGCCATCCAAAGCGCCTTGGCTGTAGTGAAGTTCAGAACCGCCAGCGGAACGAAGGTGATTGCCGCGAACGGTGGGTAGGTAAACCACCCTCCTGCGGGCAGCTGATCGTGATAGATCCGCTGGCCATGCAGGATTTGGAGTGCGCCACGGCGGTAGATGTCCAGGTCACCGCCGTTGGTGAACAACCCCATGTGCGATGACGCATTGAACGGTTCCAGCAGATGGTGGACGGCAAGCGCGGCGATCGCGGCGAGGAATCCGACACCAACCGCTGCCCTCGGCACTGTTCGGGAAGGTGGTGGGTCTATCGTCGCGGTCTGGGCTGTCTGAATCACGCCGGTTGTGGGTCTTTCGTTTGATATCGGGGGTCAGGGGCTGATGCGGATGTGGCCGGGGTTCCATAGCCCGCTGCGGGTGGCGGTGGCGAGGTCGAGGTGGGCTTCGGGGGAGTCCACGATGGTGTCGAAGCGGCGCAGTGATCCCCAGTCGCGGCCCCAGTCGCGGTTGAGGTAGGTGGGCATGACGTGTGCGCGCAGCAGCAGGTCGGTGATGCCGATCGGCCCGCCGTTCTCGCCGGACTGCCAGGTGTCGGGCATTTCGATCTTGGCCGGATAGTCCGGTGAAATGCGGTAGTTGGGGACCTGGGTGACGCCGTTGTCGTGCAGCATGGGTTGCTGGCAAGGGAACACCAGGCCGACAGCCCAGTCGAGCAGAATCGGCTGCACCCTGCCGAGATATTCCTGCACGGAACGCAGCTCGGGGATCCGCGGCGGGGTGAACGCGACCCAGTCACCGGGGTCCAAGGATCGGTCTTCGGCCACGATCCGCACGTATAGCGCGTCGTCGGGAATGTCGGAACGGGGGAATCGTAGATTGCGCCAAGCTGGTTGGGGGCCGATGTCGTAGGGGGTGAGCCGACCGGTGGCTTGAGGCGTCCCGTCGGCGCCGGGGGTGGCGTATTCGAGCGCGACGGTCTGGGCGTCGGTGTGTCCGGACAGCACGCTGTCGCCGGTGATGGTTCCGGAGGCGGTGATCACGACGAGTGGGTGGGCGGTGTCGGCGGGCGGTAACTCGTACCAGGCCGAGGTCGCGATGGATGTTTGCTGCGCGCCGATGGTGAAGCTGCCGGCGACCGGGACGCGGCCGGGGTCGAGGCCGTAGGGCAACGGCACGCTTGAGCCGTTGATGCCGGGGTGGTCGAGGGCGATGGGGGCGTCCCAGTCGTAGTCGGTGCCGGGTTTCGGGTTGGTCTGCCAGATTGCCTCGGCCAGCGTGTGTGCGGGAATCCCGTTGGGGGCAAAGCCGTTAGGGCGGGTGCCGCCGAGTGGGCCGAGTGGACCCGTGCTGCCGGGAAGCGCTGTGAGGAAGCCGGCGTTGGGGTCGGGTTCGACGAGGACGTCGTCGGCCAAGCTGCAACCGCCGGCCAATGCACGTAGGTTGGCCCAGCCGTTGGAATAAGAGGGGTACTGGCGGACCACGCCGGTAAGCATGGAACCGAGGCACACGACGACCATCATCCCGGCCGCCCACGGGACCGGTGCGGCCGTCAGGCCTCGGCTGAGTCGCGATTCGGGGCGCTTGGAGGCGGTGAGGTGCAGCCAGCCCGCGTAGGCGCCGGTGAGCAAGCACGCGGCGAAGGCGATGCCGCTGACGGTGAGCGGCCCCCAGTGTGGGCTGCTGTTGTTGAACGGCACCCCGTAGCTTGAGACATACCAGTAGCCGTTGGTGGAGGCGAAACACAGTGCGACAACGAACAACACGGCGGCCAGGAACGCGAGCCGGTTGCGTTGCGAGCGCAATACCGTGGCCCCCATCAACACGGTGGCCAGTGCGGCCATCGCAGCGCCGACGGCCGCGAAGAGGCCGAAGTGGTGAATCCACTTGGTGGGGGTGAAGGTAAGCAGGAAGATCGTTGCCAGAATAGTGCCCATCAACCGCCATGCCGGTCCACGCGCAATGCCGGGTATCCGCTTGTGACGCAACATGAGAAGCATGGACGGAAACAGGCACACCATCGTGATCAAGATCCCGAATCGCCGAGACAGTGCCGCATCGGTGGTCGGCAGGATCAGATAGAAGTAGCGCAGGTTTTCGGTGTACCAGGGTTGGCTGGGGCCGATCGCGGTCCGCACCCGGGTGGCCTCCAACACCGTGGCGAACGTTTGATCGGCAAAGATCACCGTCAATACCACGAATCCGGCTGCCGCCATCGGCAGGACGATGGGCCAGATACCCACAACCCGTGCACGTTTGATCATCACACGCAGGACGGGGCGGCCACCGGCCAGCAGGGCTGCGACCGCGATTAACCCGGTGGGTTGGATTCCCAACGTGAATGCGGCGACGACGATGGCCACGGCGGCGGGGGTGACCCGGCTGGAGATGATGGCGCGTTCGATGAATACGTAGGTGATGAGCGCTCCGGTGGCGATCTGGCCTTCGGGGCGGAGCCCGTTGTTGAACGGCATCCACGCGGCGATCAGAACCAGGGCAGCCGCCCACACCCCGGCCTTGTTGCTGGTGACTGCAGGCCCTAAGCGGGGCAGCACTTCTCGTGATAACAGCAGCCAACACACCAGCATGCAGATCAGGTCCGGCAGCCGCAGCCACATGCTGGCCTGACTGACGTGGGTCATGGCGGCGATGAGGTGGTAGAACCAGCCGAACGGATCTTCGGGGCTGCCGAACCAGCGGAAGTAGTTGGACATGTATCCGGCGTGGCTGGAGACGTTGGCCATCTCGAATTGGTAGCCGTCATCGGAGGATCCGGCGCCGGCGACGAACCACACAACTGACACCAAGATCACGGTCGCGTCGACAGCGGTGAACGTACGCCAGCGCATCGGGATCAGCCGCCGGGCCCGTCGCTGGTCGAGGCGGTCAAGTCGCCACAGTGCCAGCAGTGCCACCGCCGTGGCGGTCATCCCTACGAGCATTGCGGCGAGCTTGAGCGGTGTGGGCGAACTGGTGTAGCGGGTATCGATGGTCGCCGACGCTGAAAAGCCTGGTGGGGCAGGGCCGGTGAGATCGGTGAAGATGCCGACGATCTGGGGCCGCAGGTTCGGATCGGGAAACCCGCCGCGCAGCGGTTCGCCCGTGTCGGGATCGGTGAGCCCGACAACGGTGGCGAACGTGCCCGCCTGCGACGAGGACACCTCAAGCCGCTGGCAGTCCTGGGTGGTGATCCGGGAGCGCGGCACGCTCAGGACGGCAACGTTGCGCACGATGACGTCGACCCGCTGCTCGGTCACAGTCACGAATAGTCCGTTGAGGGTCGCCTGCTTGCCGGCCGCGGGTGCGGTGCCGAGCACCAGCCCACCGTGCTCGGGCATGGCATCGATAACCCCACACGGGACCGACATGTCCAGTGACAGCGGGGTCAAGGTGATCAACGGCGCGGTCACGCTGCCCAGCTGATCGTGCTGGGGCCAGTTCAGTGCGGCGGTGGTCTGCACGACCGGAAGAACCGGAATTAGCGCACTGGCGACGAAACCGGCCAGTCCCGCGATGACTGCGACCCAACGCGCCAACCGTACGCCGCGGCACGGCGCGCTGCGGTCATCGTTGTTGTCGGCGGTGACGGCGTCGGCTTGGGTGTCTCTGACCGCCGTCACTGGGCGGCGGCCTGAATGATGTTCCCTCCCACCGAACAACCAATATCTGAAGCATCTGTTACAGTCAAGTGTGCCCCGCCCGATCGACCACGCCAAACGAGAGGCGCTGCTCGCCGCCGCGGGCGTCGTTCTCGCGCGCACCGGCGTCGTCGATACCTCCCTGCGAACGCTGGCAGCTGAGATGGGAACCAGCGCACGCATGCTCGTCTACTACTTCGGAAGCAAGGAGCAGTTGATTCTCGAGGTCATGATCCGCCAGCAACGGGCGGCGATACCCGAGACCGATGACCTGGAACTTCCGGTGTCGATTGAGGCCCATCGACAGTGGTGTTTCGAAGACTGGCACGCCTGCACCCGTGGTGAACGCCGCGACACCCTGCGCGTCGTGTTGCAGGTCTTTGGCGCCGCCTGCGGCCTCGACAGCCCCTATCGCGAATACACCTGGGACACTTTGTCGTTGCTGACCCGTAATTCGCAGGCCCGCCTTGAAGCACTGGGAATGCCCACCCACGTCGCCGAAACGCGGTCACGCATCGCGTTGGCAGCCTTCCAAGGATTCATCATCGAGTACTTCACCGCCGACGACCCCGCGCACGTCGACGACACATTCGCCAGATTCGTCGATGAATTCCTCCTCGCCCCGTTCGAACCCGGAAGCCGATCGGCGAAGAAGGACGGCGTGTGACGCGGGCCAGCACGGACGTCCGGGACCCTGCCCAGTCACGTACGGACTGCCCACAACAGAAGGTCGGCCCCCCGCATCCGCGGTCAGGTTTCGCCGACTTGCGCCGCGGGCTTGTCAGTGCGGCACTGGGGCTGGCGGCCTACTACGGAGCGCGGTATCTCGGCGCATCCCCGGTGGAAGCGTTGTTAACCAGTACCGCCGTTTCGGCGCTGCGTCTCGGCTTTTCCGCCGTCCGGACCCGTACCTTCGACCCCATCGCAGCGTTCCTCGTGACCGCCAACGGCATTACGCTCGCCGTCGGCCTCTTGTCACAGTCAGCGGTGATCACGATGCTCGGCCAACACATTCCCGGTGTCGTCTTTCAGCTCTTCGTGACCGTCGGGTTGTTCAGACAACGGCCCATAACTGAGTCACTCGTCAACTGGTTGAGGCCCGGCTGGGTGCAGCAATACATCGCGAACCGCGAGCAGAGCGACGCGGAGGCCCGCGCATTTCACCGCAAGCACATGCGTCTCACCCTGGCCGTCGCAATCGCCGGCTTCGTCCACCTAGCCGCAGCGGCATTCGTCATCTTCACCCTGCCTGTCGATATCGCCAAAGGCACACTCAGCGCACTCGCATTGGCCACCGATGTCGTAATCGTGGCGATCGTGCTCGGCGGCATCGGCCAGTTTCACCGTCGACGACGATTCTGTAGCGGATGAGTACCTGGCCGGTTGTGAAACTCCAGCAAACTTGCCAACACGAGCCGGTCGCACTCCACATGCTAGGTACGAGTCAATGCGCACACCGAAGATCGCATCCACGTCCAGCCAGATCGCGCGCGTTCATCCCGTTCCCCCTCACACCAACCTGCCGTCGGCCATCAAGGACGCCGACATCGTCGTCGCCGCCGTGGGTCGTCCCGAAGTGCTCAAAGGCGACTGGATCAAGCCCGGCGCCGTGGTCATCGACGCCAGTCACAACCCCGGCAACGTCGGCGACGTGGACTACTCGGCTGCGGCTGAGCGGGCCCGCCTCATCACTCCGGTTCCTGGCTGCGTCGGCCCCACGACTATCGCCGTGTTGCTCGCTCAAACCGTCGACGCCGCCGAGCAGGCCTGGCTTGGTACTGACTAGCCGTTAAACGCCGCGCAGCGCCTCGAACACTCGATGGGCGGGGAACGGGTGCCGCTGCAAATAGTCGCGGATACGGGCGGTGCATGCTTCGACTGTCTCCTCGCTGGTGTTGACTTCAACGTCATAGAGCCCGTGCTGGTGGACAACCTCGATCTGGGCAACGGCTGTGCCGGCCACGCGGTCTCCGCGGGCAGCCTCCCGGTGGGTCAGGTCGTTGGGCTCACAGTGCACTCCTACAAAGACGACATCGACGTCCACCATCACGGTCAGTAGATCGGGCAGACGCCAGGGCTCACTCAGCACGTGGTCCATCACGATGTTGTTGCCCGCCAGCGCCATTCCTCGAACTGCGCGGTGAAATCCGGCGCGGGTGCGGCGAAGTACCTCACTCAAACCGTCCGTGTCGAGATCGTGAGTCTGCCGTTCGGCGCGCATCGCCCCGAACATGTCCACACCCATGTGAAACCACGGGGTATCGAAGTCAGCGATCAACTGGTGCGCGAGCGTGGACTTACCCGAGCTTGAGACTCCGTTGAGTAAGACCACCTGCCCAACCTCTGCGCTCCCGGCCATGACGGTCATCATTCCAGTCCGATCGATGGGGTGGCCACGTCGACCGTGGTGAGGTGGTCTACTCATGCATGGGTTCGAGTTGACCGTAGAGCAGTTCGATGGCTGATTGGTGTGCTGCGACGATGGCTTAGAGTGCGGTGATCTCTTTGTCTTTGGGGCGAGCTTGTGGCGCAGCGCGGCGACGATGCTGGGTTCCACGTTCAGTGACGATTACCGCCAGATGTTCGGACTGGGCGACGATGCGTCGGCTGAGTACGAGTTTCTTGACTGCGCCTCGGGCGCATAGGCGTTCGGGGCCAGACTGTGGACACTCAGCTATGCGCTGAGTGAATCCACAGGTCCCGACGCATCGGGCCGGGGGAGTCCTTGCCCGTCGGCAAGCGATGAGTATTGCAGTAATTGCAATACACTGTCGGAGGGTTTTCGGCCGATGAAGGCGGCGTCGAGCAGTTCGTCGGCCAGTGCGCGGGTAACCATCCAGACCCGACCGGTAGCTCGCCACACGTTCGGGTGAGCTGCGGGGACGTTGAGTGCCTTTTGGATCTGACTATCGATGAATGCCCTGCGGTCTGGAGCTGGCACGCGGGGATCGCAGGCGGTGTCGAGAAAGTGCCGGCTGGTGAGAGTTTGGGCGATGGCGACTTGTTCGCGGTAGAGCAGGGCGTGTTCGTCGGTGATTCCGGTGTGTACGCGGGCCGTGGCTAAGTCGGATCCGAGGGCGAGCGCAGCTGCCTCGATACTGATCCGCATGGTTTCGCCGTCGTAGAGGAGGCCGCGTTGAGCGTGCAGTGTCCTGAAGCGTCGTTCAGCTGCGAGCGCCGGACGATAGTCGTGGAGGTCGAATTGGGGGCGGCCGAGCCAGCGGCGGTGCCGCAAACATACGAGGCCAATCTCGGGCAGTCGGCCTGATGATGGTTGGCCTCGGCTGCAGCGCAGGCACAGCGGTCGTTCATGGACTGGGTTGTCGCGGTGAGTTTTTGGAGTTTGGAACGCATTGGTGTGGAGCTGTCCGAGTTGTCGCCACACGCGAGCGCGCGAGTCGGTTGAACGCGCTCTGGACGTCAGTATGCCTCGGGACCGCAGTTCGAGCTCGACTTCGCGCAGGGTGGTGTGGTTGTTGGTGGCAGCCCGGTGAGCGTATGAGGTGATGGTTTCGCCGTGATAGATCTTGGTGCGGATCGGCAGCGGTTGAAGGTTCATATCGCGTTCTTCAGCGGTTTGCGTGTCCGGGGACGCGGCGGCGTGGCTGCGTGGTGTTCATCCGCTGCGCGGTCGGTCTTGATCGAGTCCAGCAGTGCGCGGTCTACTTTCTCCGAGCCTTCTTGGATTGCCGCGATGGCTGCGTCGTTGAGCAGTGCCCGAAGCGAACCGATACTGCCGCCCGTTCGGTCATAGAGATAGGGTGACAGTTCTTCTAGCGATCCCTGCGTGTGTTTGGTCAACGGCAGGAGTGTTTCCAAGCCGAGGACAAGTTCGGCCCAGTCGTCCCGTTGGGATTGACTGCCGTGGCTGTACGGTGTTATTTCGTGGACGATCATGCGGGCCTTGATCTGTCGTCCCATGTGGCCGGCGAAGAGGTCGCTGGTGAGCAAGTCGATTCCGGCGTAAATGAATGTTGCGTCGAGCCGTTCACTGAATACTTTGAGGGCGGAGGCGGCTTCAGCTCCGACACTGCTATTGGTTTTGAGGTTGTGTACTTCGTCGACGATCACCAGTGTGGTTCGCAGGTCTCGAAGTACGGCGACGACCTGCTCGGTGATGTCTTGGGCGGTGTATTTGCTGCGGGTGACCAGTCCAAGCCAATTGGCGAAGGCCAGCATCATCATCTTGGGGGTGGTTCCTGGTGGCACCACGGCGTAAACGACTGGGGCGTAGTTGGCATCGGCGCCGAACTTGGTTCTCATGCGTTTCTCGTGGCGCTTGCCGATGAGTAGTGCGGCGGTACTCTTGCCCAGTCCGGCGGCGCCGCTGAGGGCCAAACCTCTGCGGGCGGTGGCGGTTTGGGCGGCATTGCGTGCCAGGGTGATCCTGGTTTGGCGGTCGAGTGCTTTGGTGTCAGCGGTTTCCAGGACGATATCGGCGGAAAGCCACGCGATGCGCTCGTCGTCGTATTGGGCTCGTGCATCGGCAGTTAGCGCTGAGAGTTCGCTCGCGGTGAGCACGTCGGGAGCGGTGGGGGTGTAGCTCACGAATTCGCGCCAGGCGGTGAGCGAATCGGGGATGGCCATGGGGCATCAGTCCTCGTCGATGCGGCGGGCCGCGGTGACGCGGCGGCGGGGGATTGTCGTCCTGGGACTTGGTTCGGGTGTGGGTGTGTCGTCGACTTGCGTGGGTGAGAGATCTGGAACTGCGGGTGCGGTGGTCGCATTGCGTTGGGCTGCCCGGCGTTCCCGCGTTGTGGTGGCGATTCCGGCCTGGATGCGGTTGATTTCGGAGAGCACATGGACGCCGGCGTCGTGGTGGCCGCGCCGCGCGACGGCTTTCCTGGCGGCGTTGAGCACGTCGAGGGAGAATGGCGCCAAGGCTTGTTTGGTCATGGTCCAGTCGGCGTGGATCCAGCGGCCCCGTTTATGGTCGCGGACGAAGATGGTGTTCATGCGGTAGGGGTCGTAGCGGATTTCCCAGCGGCCTGCTGCCGGTTCGGGTAGGCCGCTGGACATGCCGCGGTACTCATGGAGGTCGACTGAGTCGTAGTGCAGGCCAGCGAAGTTGATGCCATAAGGTTGGATTGATCGCCACTCAAGGGGCAGCAGACCGATGTAATCGTCGGTGGTGAGTGTGACGTTGATTCCTGGTGCGATGCCCACCAAGGCGGCGTAGGCCTCATTGGGGGTCAGGGTTTTCCGCGGCATGGCGGGGTGGCGCAATCCAGAGTGTGGCCGGTTCTGCCACACCCCGATCAGCCACAGGTCGAGGAGGTTTTGCAGTTCGGCCAACGTCCATTCGGCCTCGGCAGTGGGATCGGCGCCGCGGTGGGCCACGTTCTGTCCGACATAGCCGGCGAGGTACTGGGTGAAACCACTGTTGATCGCCGCGAAAGCGCGTTCGATGTGGGGTTTGTCGGTCGGGGTCCGGGGCGCGGCTTTGACGATGCCGATCTGTAGCCGTTCGCAGGCTGACAGAAAGGTGTTCCCGACGAAGACCTTGCCGCGGTCGATGGTGATGTTCTCAGGCACGATGACGGGTTTGGCCGCGATCCCGGCTTTCACGGCGGCGTCGCCATCGATCATGCCTTGGGGGAGCATGCTGCGAGAGAAGGAAAGTGAGGCTGCCCATGCGGGTTGCATAGGCAACGGGGTCAATGCGCGGGCGAGTAGCACAGCGGCATCGACAGCTTTGGTGGCTGCCGGCCGAAGAATGGCGGCCAGTGCGGTGCGTGTCGCGATGTCGAGAGCCAAGGTGAGTTCGACTCGGCCGGTGGAGCCATCGGGGTTCACGACCATGACGTCCAGGGGGGTGGAGTCGATCTCGACGAGCTCGCCCGGCCGGGACGGCGCTTGGCGTCCCCATGTGCGGTTAGGCTTGTTGGACTGTGTTCTGCGCGTGGTGGCTTGGCCGAATGGATGACGGGCCGATTCCATCGCGGCCAGCAGCCGATACATCGTCGCGCGCGACGGAAGTGGGAGTCCCTGCTTTGTTGCCTCGATTCGGACCTGGTTGATCACCCGATCACGACCGCCGGTGCTGATGTCGGCTTGACTGGCGAGTGCGCTTTCGACCAGGGCGACTACCCGCAGGTCGACTCGTCCGGTCAGCGGACGTTCCCGGGTTTTGCGTTTGTCGACCAACCCCGCCATTCCTCGGCTGCGGTAGGCCGACAGATGCCGTCGAAATGTACGCTCACCCACCGGTGTGCCCGCCGCGCTCAGTTCGGCGAGCTTGGCGTTGATACGGTCGCCCAACCGGTTCCGCGTGTCGTATTCGGGTCGAGGTGTGTTCTCGCGGAGCCCATCGTTGGGTGGCACGCCTGTCAGTACCTCGACGATGTGGTGGTGTAGAAACAGGGCACGTTGGCGGGTGGAGTCGTCGAGGGTATCGAGCACTGCCGCGTCGTCAAGTTTGGGCAGCCGGTCGGGACTGTCGGGAAGAAACGAATCGTCGCCGAGCAGATCGAGGAGCGGCACGCGGCGGATTCTGTTGGTGGCAAGGCTTTTAATCGCAATGGTTGTGCCCTCCTGGGCGACAACTTGCCAGGAGGAGCCGTGGAATTCGATGAAGTCAAACAGCCGCACTGATCTCATCGCCAGACCTTCCTGTCCATCCGCAGGGGTGTGCAAAGGTCGGTGTGCAAGTCGTGTTTCCACATGAGGTGGTAGGTGTGGGCGAGTACCGGTGATTCCGGAATGTTCAGACTGCTTGCGGCCTCTCGAACACCAAGCGCCAGCGGCATTGGCGTGGTGAACGCCTGGGTGATGCGGTCGTAGATCTTGACGTCGGGGACGAAGCGATCATGTCGGTAACCCGCCAGCCACCGAAGGTTCGCGGTGACGATGGGATCGGGTTCGGTGAAAACCTGGTACAGCCAGCATATCTCGTCACACGCTTTGCGGGTCAGCTCGAACTGCGTGGCGGCATGTTTGACCGCCGCCGCCCGTTTGACATCGACAACGCGTCCGTCCCCACTGGCCAGACGGACAAAGAAGTCCGGCACATGGTGCTTGGCGCCATTGGTATCGCGCGGCCACAGCAGGGCGAACGGCTGAGCGGCGATCGCCACAACCTCGGTGTCGAAGTCAGCCATCATCAGTGCGTCACGTTCCAGCAGCGATTCAAATGCGATATGCGTACGGGTCGTAGACGACCACCATCGGCCCTCGTAGTTGCGCTTGCCTTTCCACGAGTAGAACCGCCGGATCGGCAGTGCGGACTCCACCGCAAGAGCGGCGGCATCGGGGCTCACCGCGTGGTTGTCAACCTGGGCGGCCGTTGGACGCACGAGGATCCGCGTCCGGTCGCTGATATTGACCGGCAGGGGTGCAACACGTGTAACCAACGGATCGCCTCCAAGGTCGGATTCGGGGCGGCTGTTCGCAGCTTGGCAGATGCCACCGACAACTTCGGCGCCGAATTGGCGGCGCGCAGCCTCGTGTCGGCGCACGACGAGTGGCCACTACACCGCCGGAAACGACGGCTGACCTGCTGTGCCCGCCAGCATCAGTAGATGAGCAGCACTTGGGCACGTTGGGAGTCGGGCGCCATTGTGTACCCGTCAGCGCAGGTGGGCCTTGCTCATCTGCAGCAGGATGTGTGAAAAACGCGGTCGCGGGAGCGGCAATCGCAGCGAGTCGACCGCTGCGTCGGCCAGCTATGCCCGGTTCTAGGACATGGGGGACACCGCGGACCTATTTAGGTGCGTGTGCCCGAGAGTCTGACGTAGCCGTCGTAGCCGAGACGTCGTCCAGGAGTATCGGAAACAAGCTCGCCATTGTCGACCATGTCTCTCAGGATCGGCATGACATGGCTGGCTTTATACACGGTTCTGAACAGCGCGAACGAGCGGAGGGCACTCACCGACGCCTGGTGGTTCGGCTGCTGCTTCAGGTGATCAACGATTAGCCGGCGTAACGGATTGGTGTTGGGCTCGAATTCGATTTCGAGAGTCTGTTGACCTGGATCTCGGGGATCGCGGTAGCCGACTCCGGAAATATCGTCGACCTCCCACATCGCCTCTTTCATCTTTTCAAGGCCTCGCTCATGTGTGGTGGCGAACACCAGGTACAGCGACTGTCCTCGGGTATCGATCAATTCGAAGTCGAGCACATGGTCGAAACCGATGCCCTGAATGATGTCGCGATAGTGTTGCAGAAGCCACTTGGATTTCTCGCCGGGTGGTTTGTTCATGACTTCGCGCCACGTGGAACTACCGAATACGGCATCGCCATGGCTAATTTCGTCAACGCGGGCGAATCGAGAGAAGTATTGAGGCCCTATCGTGATCAGTACTTCGCTGTTGACGTTATTGGCCACACGGCGAACAAGTTCCAGCGGGACTGAGCCGCCCCACGTGTCGAGCACGACCAGCATTGGCCGGCCCCAAGCGTTGTGTTCGGTGAGAAGTTGTTCGAGCGTCGGCACACATTCGCCCGTCCGGATGTCCACAGTGATTCCGTGTTGCGGTAGGTCATCGAGGCTGACCGGTTGGGCGGCAACGCTCAGACGCTCGTGCAACAGAGCCGTGCATCGTGGGTTGTGGTCGACGAACAGCAGTCGCATCTTGTGCGCGCTGGTGCGCAGGCCGGGATCTCCAATGATGCTGTTGAGTGCGATGACTGGTGATCCAGCTGCTCCGTCTGCGTAGACACCGGGTCCGGAGAACCCTTCGGCGTAGGTGAGGTCACCGCCCCAGCCACGCATCATGATCGGAAACCATTTTCCGAAATACCGCTGGTACAGCAGGTGTTTCGTTTTCGTATGCGGGTCTGCGTCCCACGGAATGGTAGTGGAGTCCACCCTGCCCCCTGTTGGCTCCCGATTACTCCAAGATCATATTAACTGCGCGGTCAACGTGGCGAGGATTCTCTCCGCGTTGTTTGAGTTAGCGGTCAGGCTTTCCAATCGCGATCAGAAGCTCCGCCACGTCAATCCTGAGTGCGCCGGCAATCGCCACGATGGTGAAGAACCCGGGTTCGGTGGTTCCCCGAACCTTCAATCCTCCGGATTCGATTGCGCGGATAGTGTTCACCGACAGCCCGGTTTCACGACCGAGACGATCCCTGCTCCATCCTTGCGCTTCCCGTCTAGCCCGCAAGAACTGCGCAAGCATCGCGGCACGATCCAGGGACACGCGCATGCTACTTGGTGTGCGGCCAGCCACGGCACCAGCATATATGCTATTCTAATAGCGCTAAACTTTTAACACTGCGGCGGCGTGTACGGTTGAGCACTTATCGCGAGGCGGGGTGGTGGACTGGTGGCAACTCGATCACGGATCGAATGGACCGAGGTAACCTGGAACCCGGTGACTGGGTGCGACCGGGTCTCGGCTGGTTGCGATCACTGTTACGCCGCCACCCTGGCCAAGCGACTCAAAGCAATGGGCGTCACGAAATATCAGAATGACGGCGATCAACGCACATCCGGCCCAGGTTTCGGCGTCACGTTGCATCCCCAGTCCTTGCCGGAACCGTACCGGTGGCGAACGCCGAGGGTGGTGTTCGTTAACTCGATGGCCGACTTGTTCCATGCGCGAGTGCCGATAGCATTCGTCCGCGAAGTTTTCGATGTGATCGCTCAGACGCCGCAACACACCTACCAAGTCCTGACAAAACGCTCGCGACGATTGAAACGAATTGCAGCCCAACTCGATTGGCCAAAAAACCTGTGGATGGGTGTCTCAGTCGAGAATGCTGCTGCACTCGGACGTGTAGACGATCTGCGCGAGGTTCCGGCCGCAGTCCGTTTTCTGTCCTGTGAACCGCTGCTAGGCCCGCTTGACGGCATCAATCTGGATCGAATCGGCTGGGTGATCGCCGGCGGGGAATCTGGACCTGGTTACCGACCGATGGACATCAACTGGGCCCGGGGCATTCGTGATGCCTGCCAATCCGCAGATGTGCCGTTCTTTTTCAAGCAATGGGGTGGCCGAACTCCAAAAACCCTCGGTCGCATCCTCGATGGCGAAACATGGGACGAGATGCCATTCGCCCGAGCGATTTGAACCGAAGTGACAGCCAGTCCCGACCTTCAGCTCGGTCGAGCATGTCGGGGCGAACTGTGTCGCGGGGAGATCTGGGTGTGTGGCCGATGAGTACAGTGTGTACTGGCCGCTGTCGGACTGGATCGCCCTGCCGCGCAACGGTTTATGCACGGCTAGGACACTGAGGGCCACGGCTCTATTGGCAGTTTGTATGGCGGCTGAAACGTGACGCTTCGAGGCAAATCTGGCGTGTCGTACGTCGGTCGTGCTGGCGCCAGATTGGCGGCGTACAGTCAGGTGTCTTCGAGTTCTCGAAGGTAAGCCTCGGCCTCGAAACGAGTCCTTACACGACGCAAAGCCCTCAGGTGTGCGAGAAGCTGGCCTCGTGTCTGAATTCTCCTGACCGCGTTGGGATACGAGAACAGCAGATAAGTGGGCCAGTGCTTACTCGTCCACAAGCGCAGAAGCGCCGGCGAAGTAATACCATTCTCGACGAAGTCGGCGGTCGCCAACATGTTGGCCACACTCAGCCGTTCCGACTGGCGCAACGCCCTGCGTTGGTTAGTCAGACTGAGCTGATGGCTAGCGCCGAACAGATATTCGGGCGCGGGGTTCGTGGTCGGTCGTGCACCGATCTTGTCAACCGTAGGGAGCACCTGGCTGATGTCGAAGGGGGAGCGGCAGTAGCGGGGCAGCGTCGTATCCCAGCCTCGTGACTCAATCCACCAGTCGTTGCCGCGCAGAATTCCACGGATATGTAGGTTTTCGCCCACGATGAGCCGGACGTGATGTGACAACAGTCCAAACCGGCTCCACCATTCAGGGTTCAGCTTGCCCGGGAATCGTTGTTGGCACCCGGCGAAACAATGCCGCTGAAATGGAGAATCGTTGATGTGCCAGCCATGCTCGAAGCAAAGGACCATCGAGAAGTAGGCGTGGTCGCGGATGGCGGTGTCGACTTGGCACACGCGGTGGACGAACACATCGAAATCGTCGTGGGCGACGAACTCGCGCACCCGGTCGAGGTTGGCCAGGACGCGTGGGTCCGTGATGGGCTTTGCGCGTCGGTTGTTGTTGCACGACCAGCATGCAGCGATGTAGTTGGTGACGTCGTCGGCGCCGCCGATCGACGAGGGTACAGCGTGGTCAACCTCGTACGGCTCTTCAGTGAGGCCGGGCACCTCCTCGGAGGTCAACAACGATGTGCCGCAATGCCCGCACCTTCCGTCCCAGAGGTGAAGGACCACCAGTCGCGTACGCGGATGGTCGCAGCGCCATACGTGAGTCGGGTTGGGTCTATCAAGAATGTCCATATCGACAACCCTTCGCGTCTCCGCCGTCATCTGCTGGTCAGTATCTATGAACGGTCTGACACGGACGTAGTGCCGCGTGGGGGAACCGCTGGATGTTCGATGTTGGCGGGCGATGCCAGTTTGAATGAGACGTGGAGCGAATTCCGTAGCGTGCCAGGTCTAATGAGATTTCGGCCAGTTCGGGTAAGACCGGACAGACAAACAGAAACCGCTGGGACACAGATGAAAACGAAGGCTTTAAACTGACATAATGTAGCTTATCGGTACATTGGTGAGCTGTACCGACTGCGACTAGTCGGCGGTACAGTCGATCTCTGTCGTTTTGCAGTTGATCTCTTGTCATTTCTCAATTTATCGATGACTTTCTCACTCTACCGATGCCCACTGGTCAAGCTTTCTCAATTTAGAGGTGCCCGGGAAGCCGGCTGAGCGCCTTGATGGGGCGTGGACATTGGCGGCTTGAGAATGTGGGTAGCTGAACCACCACGCGGGTGCAGCGCCACCACCGTCTATCCGAGAGGGCCGGAAATGGCCTCTGCGGCTGGGGTGGAACGATTTCCATAATCGTCACAGTGACGTAACTTCCCGGTGTGGCTGGATGTCGAATTGTCTTCTTGGCCATTGGATTCCGGACCGAATGTGGCTATATGGGGATCACCGGAGCCGGTAGCGTTTGCGCAGATCCTCACCGGCGATGGTGTTGCCGGCTGCATAGTCGGCGTCGGCGCGCCTGAGCTCGTGATCGAGGTTCGAGTCGTATCACTGTCGACGTGTCACCAATCGAGGAGCTACCCGTGACGACCCAGCACACCGCCCCCGGCTGCCCCCACCAATTCCGAGACTTCGATCACCACTCGGCCCGGTTTCAGCAGGCCCCGTACGCCATGCTCGATCGAATGCGGCAGGCCTGCCCGCTGCAATGGTCGGACCTCTACGGCGGGTTCTGGTCGCTTCTGGACTATCAGTCGGTGTTCGACGCCGCCCGCGACGATGACGCGTTCAGCTCGTTCCCGTCGATCGGGGTGCCGCCCGCACCTGCGCTACCGATCCCCCCGATCGAATCCGATCCCCCACGCACTGCCCAATTCCGAAACATCGCTCTTCGGCATTTCTCTCCCGGCGCGGCTGAACGGCTCCGGCCACATGCGCGGCAGATGGCGACCGAGATGGTCAACGCGTTCATCGAGCTCGGCCAGTGCGACATCGTCGCCGAACTCACCAACCCGTTGCCCGCCAAGCTGATCCTGCACATGCTGGGCTTCGACGAGTCGAGGTACTTGCAGTGGGTGACCTGGGTGCATACCTTCGTCCACAACCTAGCTAGCGATGACACCGCCGCCGCGCAGGCTGGCATGGAGCTGATGGCCGAGATCAACCTGCACATGCAACAACGCCGCGCTGCGGGCGCACCCGGTGACGACTTGTTCGGGTCGATTCTGACCGGCCAGCTCAACGGCGAGCCCATCGATGACACGCAGATCACGATGTACACATTCATGATGATGCTCGGCGGTATGGACACCACGAGCGGCTTGACCGGCAACAGCCTCATATGTCTGCTGGAACGGCCCGAACTGCGTCGCCAACTTCTCGACGATCCCGCTCTGCTCATCGTTGCCACCGAGGAATTCCTGCGGCATTCCACCCCGACACTCGGCCTGGGACGAGGCATTACCCGCGACATGGAGTTTCACGGCCAGCCCCTCAAAGCCGGCGAGCGGGCCTTGCTCATGTGGGCATCAGCCAACCGCGATCCGCAGGTCTTCGAAAACCCTGACAGCGTTAACTTCTCACGGCCCAACAGCAGACGACACATGGCCTTCGGCGTAGGGATCCACCGCTGCATGGGTTCGCATATCGCGCGGATGATGTTCCAGGAGATGATGTCTGAAATTCTGGAACGTCTTCCCGACTTCGAACTGGCCGGAGACATCGTCCGGTTCGACAACGCCGGCAGTGTGTACGCCGCACGCAGCCTGCCCGTCCGATTCACCCCCGGTCCCCTCAAACTGACCGACAGCGAGGTCCGAGTCTGATGCCGCGCATCCTGTTCGACTCCCATCACTGCGCCGGGCACGCACTGTGCCACGCGAGCGCACCTGAGATCTATGACCTCGACGAGAACGGCTACTGCAAATCTCCACCGGCCCATATCGACTCCAGCCTCCACACCATTGCGGTCGAAGGCGCTGACGCCTGCCCTGAACGAGCGCTCTCGATAATCGAAGACTGAGGCCACCCACACCTGCAGGTTCCATTTGGCCAGTTCGGCCATTGTGGTGATAGAGCCGATCGGCCTTGACTGCGCCGAGCATCCCCGGCAGATCCACGCAGGAAAATCCAATTCTAGCTGCTGAAAACCTAACCAATTCCTCGCCGTCGGGATTTACAGGTGGGTCGAGAGGATGACGATTGCGGCGTGCCGGCGTACGACGCGCCATCGCGATGACAACGCCGCGGTGGCGGGCTGCAGGTCTGCGGCATTGATCTCGAACATAACGTTCGGGGAGAGCCGGGCAAATAGCGCGTCGTCGTATTCCGGATAGGCGTCGAGCACCGATTCCAGCGGACCGTAGTCGAGTGGACCGTTCTTGCGATCGCCAATGTAGGGCCGTGAGATCACGTCGAGTGCCAGCTGAGTGGGCAGATACTGGAGATGTGCGACGATCTCGGTGAGCTGGCCCAGCCATGCCAGTGTTGCGGCCGCCTCGCTGCGCAGCACGACCGGCACGCCCGGATCGGACACGACCGTGGTGAGCGTTTGCGTGACTGTTGGCGTCGCGACGCCGATCTCGGCGATGGTCTGCAGGATCCGAGCACACCGCACACTATCGGCTGAGGTCAGTGGCTGCGTAGCAGCGCGGTGCAGGTGTCCGCATAGCGCATCGGCTGAGGCCGGCCCGATCTCGATCAACAGCTCGTCGGCCAGGGCGTAAGGGCCACCGCCGACGGGCGCGCTGCACACCGTGGCGAGCAGATCTTTGATTCTGTCGTCGATCGGTAGGCTCCGCAGCCGAGCGATCTCGGTTCTGCGTTTGAGCAAGGACGGGAAGTATCGCCGCAGTTGCGTCGGCGTCAGTGACTGTTCGATGACGGAGTCGTCGCCGTTGTCGGCGAGCACGACAAAGCCGTCGCATGTTGGACCGGCAAAGTCACCCGCGATAACTTCCTCGGTCGCCCGCAAGCAAGAGCGGGCGACGGCGTCGAGAAAGCGGGCCGTCACATGGTCGAATCCAATTCCCCCCGAACCTGCATAGGCGGTCACGCGACCGGCCCATTCGTCGCCTTCGTTAGTGGCGTCGATCTGCCATGGCCACTGCGACGGGCTCCACCGGGCGGCGTCTGACACCAGTGTTTCTTCGGTGGCCACCGCGACCGACGGCCATAGCACCAGCATCTTCTCGGTGTAGATGTCGGTGACCGCCGCCGCGTACAACCGATCCTCGGGTCGCTTGGCGGCGACAGCGGCCACCGCGTCGATCACTTGAGCGGTGAGGAAGTCTTCCAGACCCTTCCAGTCGAATCCCGTCATAGCTGACCGCAACTGACGACACGCAAACAGCACAGTGGTCGTTGGGGGTTCACCCCAGAGCCACTCCCAGCCTGCTGGCCAAGACCCGGATCATGTGCTGGACGCCGATTTCATTGCGCCCGATAAGCATGTGATCGTGTTGGCCACGTCGAACACCTTCGCCGCACTGGGGCAACATTGAGAAATCTTCGTCGCGCACCGCGGCGTGCACCTGGGCGAAGATTCCGGCGTACAGCTCGGTTTGCTCCGGCGTTGTTGCCGGATATCGTGCCATCCAACTGTGGCGCACCGTGCACTCGGTTGCCGACTTGGCCGGCAGGATGTCGATGACCTCAACGCCCACCGGGCTGTTGGCAAGAATGAGATTGGGAAAGACCCAATAGATCACACCCATCTGCTGGCAAGGGTCCCATTTCTCATCGGGCTCAGTGCCCTCCAGTTCGGTGATCCAGTTGAACGGGAATCCGATTCGGTGGTGTTCGCCGAATTCGTCGTAGACGTGGGTATTGGCAAGCGTGTTCATTCCGATCACGCTCTTGCCATGGACAAATGGGAAGTGATAACCCTCGGCGAAGGCTTCGAGCGCGCCTTTCCAGCTCACCGACGACTCCAGTGAACGCTCGTCGTGAAACTGGTAGTCCTGATAGTTCCAACGCGCGAGCTCCTCCCCAAAATCTCCTAAGTGGGCGTCAAGATCCAATTCGGCACCCGCAGTCAGGACGGTCCAGATGAACCCGTGTCGTTCCTCGCTGGGTAACTCCACCAATCCATATTGATCGCGGTCCATGTCATCGAACCCAGCCTTGCCGGGCAGTCCTCGAAGTTTGCCCGTGTTGTCATAGACCCACGCGTGATATGGGCACGTGAACCGGCGTGCGCTGCCGGATCCACAAGCCGGCATGGCACCGCGGTGCCGACAGTAGTTCAATAGGACGTGTGCCTTCCCGTCACGATCCCGGGTAATCAGCAACGAGTCATCGAGGACCTCACGCACCACGTAATCGTTCGGTTGCCCGATTTGGGCCGACGCCATAACCGGTATCGGGGTGCTTCGCAGGATCATCGAATGCTCGAGATCGGCGAGTTTGTCATCTCCGTAGTAGTTCAGCGGAACGCGCAGCGTGCTCGGCGCCATGTCTGTGGTCTTGTCAAGCGCGAGACGCAGGGCACGACGGGTCAGTTCCGGCCCTAGCGGAGTCACCCCCGCCGTGTCGGGATCTGTGTCGACAGGTCCGGCCACTACCTCAGTCATTTCGCGCTCCTTGTCTCTGCGTTCCCCCGACACCATTGACCATACAATGCCCCATGTTTGTCCTGTCAAGATCTGGGAGCGGTCTGTGCAACGATCACCGGATGCGACGGCACGGCTGGTCTGGCGATATTCCCGCCGACGACGAGGAAGCCATCGCGCGTATCGTTGAGGCCGCCGCGAGTGCTATCGCAGCGCGCGGGAACGTCACGGTCTCGCAAGTGGCGCAGACGTTGGGCGTGACACGACAGACGGTGTACCGGTACTTCCCAACCCTGGAAGCACTGCTAGGTGCGGCGGCGCTGTCCTCGCTCAGCGGCTTTCTCGACAGGCTTTCGGCGCATCTGGGGTCGATCAGTGATCCCACTGATGCCGTCGTGGAGGGCATTGCCTACACCTTTGAGCAACTCGCTCACGACAAGTACCTCAGCCTGGTGTTCCAGCCGGGCAAGGCCAGCGCCTTCACCGCCGGCGTGACCTCCACGGCGGCGATCACGTTGGGCCGTTCGATTGTGCAGCGGTTCGATGTCGATTGGCCTTCGCACGGATTTTTCGATGGCAAACTCGACGAACTCGTGGAAATCATGTTGCGGACCCTGCAGTCGCTGATCATTGATCCCGGGTGCCCGCCGCGCACAGGACCGGACCTGCGTAGGTTCCTGGTGGACTGGGTCGCGCCCTCGGTACGGACGCATGCTGCAGAATGTTCTGCTAACACCCGGCCTCGGACGCCACCGTAATGAGCAAGATTCGCCGCGGTCGCGACCCTGTCGGGGCCGATCCCCGGGCATCTCCCCTGCTTGATCTCAGAATCACCGCAGGTAGGATTGAAAGCCTGCGTGCGCCGAGAGACGAGGTGAATGCACCTGCGGCGGTATCAACGTAACGGCGTCGACCTCCGGGTCGCAGAAGTCCTCAATAGCAACGTAAACCCCTGCAGCTTAGAGTAATTCGGCTACATTGCGAATCCGGCCGACATTGCGCCCCAAGCGACGAAGAACCTGTGCGGTGATGAATTCACCCTGCTGGCAGGCATAGTCAGCAGAGTCCAGTTCAGGCAGTGTCAGCGCCGGGTCGATGTCGGCGCAGGAAACTAGGCGGCCCGCACTCCGATGGCCATGACAACAACCTAGAACATGTTCTACTCGGTGCAGCTATCGACCCGCTCTAGTTCGCCGTATTACTTTGTCGCCCAACGAGGCGCAACCCATGCAGTAATGGAATCGCACCCACGATTCTGGCCGACACTGGACTGCTGGCGATTCCAATCCCCCAGACCGCGCGAAGCGGTAGCCCGCAGGTACGGTGACCCGTTCGATCCATCGCGAACCCGACGAAGGATTCAACGCCGCACCTACAGGCATCCACTGTCACGTCGGTGACGGTGATTCTAAAGCAGGCCCCCAACAGTGCCATGTCGACCATGAGCGTTGGCTGCTCTTCCTGTCGGCTGCTTTCGATCCTGCCCCTGCGTACGCGAGGAGCGGCGGCGCGAACTGGACTCATCATGTCATGTCAAGACCGGGCTGCAGAATCCCCGCTCCAGAAGGTCGATAGTCATCAGCATCTGACGCCGCAGATCCGCGAAGGTCGTCCGCTCTTGGACCAGCGCCAGAATCTCCGATGTCCATACGTCGGCGAGGATCTCGGAAACCTCATGGTGATTTTCATCCGCAGGCTCACCACCGTGCATGAGCCCTGCAAACATTCTGGTGGTCTGATCGTGAACCCTCTGGGCATCCGGCGTCGCCCCGACACAGGACGCCGCGTACGCATGCGTCAGCGCCTCGGTGATGCGATCAGAGCGCTGCATCGCGTTGATGAGACTGACCACGGCGAGGCGTAGTCGATCGAACGCCCCCGGGACGCGGTCCAGGCCGTCATGCAGATGCTTGTCGAATGCGGCGAGCTCCTCGGTGAGTGCGCTGACCAACAGGTGAATCTTGGAAGGGAAATAGTGGTAGATCGTCGCCATCGACACTTCGGCATTGTCAGCGATCTCGCGCATGTGCACCAGCGCATATCCGCCAGTGGATGCTGCGTTGACGGCGGCATGCAGAATGCGTCGACGGCGACTCTGCTGGCGGGGTGTGAGAAAGCCTTCGGCCGGCGTGCCCGCATATATGTCGACGGCCTCGAAGACCGCGGCACTCACCTCATCTGGATCGAGCGGCATCGCGCGTTCCTCCCCTAGAAGTGTTCGAATACCAGTAAGCCACATTTGGTAGACAATTGTCCATCAAGTTGCGTCGCGACGATGCGTCCGCGAAAGTGTGCAGTGGTGAGCGACCGCCGGTCGAGTCCATGCATTTCGCCTATATACCAGTACTGTTCAGGATAAAACCGCGGTCCCGGTCTCCACGCCGCGCAGCCATGAGGACCCTTTGCTGTTCCTGCACTTGATGCCTATAGTGGACACACGTCCACTTTCAGGGAGTGTTTGCCCACTGGGGTGTCATGACGCGTGCGGGCGTGCGGGTCAGTTCGTCCGGGGCCGCATCACTACGGAGATGGGACGGCAATTGTCATGAGTACTGGTGGGATCTTCTTCGCATCGTTGGCCACGACTGCCCGGCAGTCGTGGCGTCCCTGGGCAGTCGCGATGCCGCTGACCTGCCTGGCTGTATTAGGGGCGCCCGAAGCGGGAGGCGATGCTTTACTGCAGGGTGTCTATACCTATGCCGAAGTCGGTGCTCCCCCAGCACAGTTGACCGCAATGCCGGCCTGCGTGCCGATCGTCGGCGATTTGCGCGAGCCCCTGCTTCTTCCCGAGGGGTGCCGGATCAACATCTTGATCAGCCAGGACGCGGCGCTGAGCGCCAAGAGCATCGCTGGGGGTACCGTCGCCGTGCCGGCCGGCTCTGCGCGGCTGGCAGGCGGTCAATGGTCCTACACAACGTCCCGGATGGAAGGCAAGGTGTGCCCTGACGGCACGCTCACGTCTGCTACCGACACCGTGACCTTCGATGCGCACTCCTTGACTGGGATGCGCACCACGACCTGGACGGCTCGCTGCGGACTGCAGCCCGGGATGACCAAACAACCATTCACCCTCACTTATGTCGGTCCGGCCCCTGTCGAAATCGATTCGCAACCCCTGCAGTGCGAACCGGGAGGGCTTCGCCACTGTTCCTAGGCGACGAGGCGCCAGGACAAGCACCTCGTCGCCGTGGATTGCCACTCCCGATTCCAAGATCTGCATGTCGAATGCACTTGCAATCTCTTGCCTAACAGAGCGCGACCATCGACCCGACCACCACGGCTTGAACATCTATCGTCGCCACACGGCTGACTGGATCTCCTATCGTGGACGGATGCCCAAACGCTCCTCGCCCGTGGTCGACGATTCAGCCACGGTTCAGCCGGCCCGCAGCCAGAAGGCGAGACGGAGGGCCACCGAAGCTCGATTGCTGGCCGCTGGACTCGAGGAACTTCAAGAATCTCCACGTTCGGAACTGACCATCCGGGCTGTGGCGACGCGGGCTGGAATCTCCCCGGCCAACGCCTACAAATACTTCTCGTCGAAAAGTGCTCTGGTTGCCGCCATCTATCTGGACTTGTTGCAACAAGTCCCACCCCACACCGATATGAGTGACACGACCAAGCAACGTGTTGTGGCGACGATGAACGAAATGGCGATGGCGGTTGCCGACAAACCTGAGCTGGCGATCGCCTGTGCGGCAGCACTCGTCGTCAACGAACCTGCGGTCAGCCCCTACCGGGCCTTGATCGCCCACGAGGTGTCTCACCGTATCCGCTCAGCGTTGGGTCCAGGGTGGACTCACGGCGCCAGCAACACACTGATGCTCACCCTCTTCGGCGCGCTCATCGCTGCGAGGTTTGAGGATCTTGACACTACGACCGCTCGCCTCGCTGAAGCAGTCGAACTGATCCTGGGCCCTGCCGTGAAATAGTTGGCCGTGCCCGCCGCGCAAACCGTATCGGCCGCGCCCTCGCCCGGCGATCGACCAGCGCGCCGCAGTCGTCGATGGGTGGTTGATCGCTGATCAACAGGCTCCACGCAAGCAGCGTCACACCGCGCGGCGGGTCTGGCAGCGGCTGGTCAGCGAACACGGGGCCACGTGCTTGGAGGTGACCGTGTCGCGGTATGTCGCCAAACGGCGAATCAAGTGGGGCTTGAACAGAATCGAGGTCGCGGTTCCGCAGACCGAGTTGTTGGCCGCTGAAGTCGATGACTGTGCCGAGCGTCGCCGGGCGCCGCGTCGTAGCGCTGACGCCACGTTTCTCTGCCTCAAAGGGGCTCTCGGAGTTCAACGTCGACGCGGTGAAATCTATCGAGCCCGCGCAGCTGGCTACCCTGGCCTCCGGAAGCTACCTCGCTGGTGAGCCGGTCGTTTTGTTGGGAGACATCGGAACCGGGAAAACTCACCTACTCATCGGGCTGGGGCTTGCTGCGTGTGAGGAGGGCCGTAAGGTCCGTTACGTCACCCGCGCGCAGTTGGTCAATGAACTCGTCGAAGCCGCCGACGAGCGTGTCCTCTCGCGTGTGGTGGCCCGCTAAGCAAGGCTGGATCTTCTTCTGCTGGATGAGCTCGGTTATGTCCAGATTGACCCACGCGGAGCGAAGCTGCTGTTTCAGGTCATCGCCGAGCGGGAGGAAAAGCAAGTATCGGGCTGGTCAGCAGTTTGCCGTTCAGTGAATGGGGATCCGTCTTCCCCGACCCTCGTCTGGTCGCCGCGATCGTCGACCGCATCGCCTTCAACGCCCACATCCTCGAAACCGGCACCCAGTCCTACCGACTACGCACATCCAAAGGCTATCCCGTCGAAAAGGGACGGGATAGCCTTGCAGCTCTTGTCAGACCGGAGCCCCGCGGTCGATGACCCGTAGCACCTGATTTGGCCGGTGCCCGGGCCAAAAAGCGTGCATCGCCCAGGTCGCACCCGCGGAGGCGAACCTGTCGAGGTCGTCACCTGGACGAACTGCGACGGCGATGTCGAATCCCTCCTGGCCGCCACGCGCGTGCTCAATGGCGTCGGCGACGCGCCGGACGGCGACCGCGTCAGCTCCGAGCGGAAACACTCCGTCGTATCGGGCAGCGCGATCGATCGGCTTACCTGTGGTGCGCGCGGTACCGAACCACAACGGGATGCGCGGCTGCTGAACCGGTCCTGGAATCGCTTCCACACTCTCGATGACCATCGGCCCACGGCGGGTCACCGTGTCGCCTGCCCACAGTGCCGTCAGCACCGCGGTACCCTCGTCGAGCGCATCGCCAAGCCGTCGCGGATCAGCATCCTCACCAAAGGCCAAATACTCCCGCGCGATATCGCCACCGGTACCCAAGCCCACAATCAAGCGCCCGTGGCTAAGCCGGTCCAAGGTCACCGTCTCGCGGGCGAGCTTAAGTACACGCCGCCGCGGTAACGGAGTCACCATGGGCCCCAATCGAATTCGATCGGTCACCGTCGCTGCTGCGGCTAGCACCACCCAAGGATCCGCAATCTCCCATTGCCCCTTGACCGGGCTCAGGACGTGATCCCACACGAACAGACCGTCCCAGCCGCACTGCTCGGCAGCTGCCGCGATCTCCGTGATGGCACGCGGATCAGATAGCGCACCGAACAGTGGGATATAAATCGCGTGACGCACCGATCCACCGTAACTGTGGATGACCGGAACTCAGAACAGTGCGCAGCCAGAATTGGTGACGACAGACGGGGCCAAGCGACTTGACGAAACGCACCTCCGCCAAACCACCACCGGCCCCAGCACCATTGTCGAAGATCAGGACTCCACAGTGACAGCGGCGTGTGGAGGGCTGGCACGGCACCCATCTCCGGCTCAGGTGGTGTCGATGCCGGAGCCGGCAAGAATCTGACGAATCAGTCGGTCGAGATGCCCGGCGTCGGTGACCACCGGGAACCCGTTAATGAAGCTGGTCATCACGCCGCTGATGAACGTCAACACCACCATCGCTGGTTCCTCGACCGCAGCGTCGGAAACTTCTGATGTGTCGTGCCAGTGTGCGATGACGTCGCGGGCCAGCACGTAGAACTGTGCACCGTAGGCCGCCATCAACGTGTTGAGCTCTGGGTCATGGTGTGCGCACAGCAGAAGCTCGAATCGTGCCCGGCTGCGGGTGAGGTAGGGCTCGGTGCCCGAAAGCATCACCAATCGGGCTAGGCCCATCGTCCCTGCATAGTCGCCAACCCCGCCGTGGGTCAGTTCTTCCATCTTGGACAGTTCGGCCACGTCCAGTTCGTTGAGCCGCAAGGCAATACCGTGTAGAAGCGCTTGGCGGCTGCGGAAATAGAACGACGTGGTGCCCTCTGGCACGCCAGCATGCCGATCAACACGACCATGGGTCAGCCCGCGTGAGCCGTCGACACCCAGCAGTTCGATCCCAGCGTCGGCAAGGTCTTGGCGACGCTCGGCAGCGTTGTATTTTCTCCGCTCGGCGATGCGCGCATCGTAACCAGCGCGGCTTGACATCTCGACCACCGTGGCGCCCAAACCGGCCCTGTAGGGCCATTCTGTGAATCGGAAAAGAAATATTCTCTATGACGGTAGAGAAATGCTACGGTCCGGGATGTGGGGAGGACAAGGCGGTGCACGGCCGCCACTGTGAGCACATTGGCGAGTTCACCGTTGTCGTCGTGGCGGTCGGTGATGGTCGTTGCGATGGCACTGACCATGGCGTGTATCAGTGCTGCACCGGCCGGTGCGTCGCTACCGCCGGACTTCGACGTCACTCGTGACATCTGGCCGACCGCGGTCGAGGCGGCTTCCTGCCGGCCTGAGGACCGAGTGGAGACCGGACTGCAGGGTGAAGTACCGATCGGTGATCGCGATTCACGGCGCAGCATGCTTGGATACAACTGCAACATCGACCTCGTCGGCCAATATCAGGGACCGGGCGCCGGTTGGACCAGCGCCTCCTACAAGAACTGCGTGTATATCGGATCGACATTCCCGCACACCGACGGGGTTCAGGTCCTTGACGTGTCCGATCCGGCACATCCACGCCCGACCGCGATGCTCAGTGAGCCGGCAATGGTAAACGGCACGTGGGAATCATTGAAAGTCAATCCGACACGTGGCCTGCTGGCGGGTACCGGAGTGCCGTTCGTGTTCGGGCTGGGCTACATCTCGATCTATGACATCGCCACCGACTGCGCGCATCCCCGCCTGCTCAACGAGGGCCGAGGATCTCTGCCCGGCGTTCGCATTCCGATGCTCACCCACGAGGGCGCGTTCTCTCCCGACGGCAACACCTACTGGGCGTCCGGGCAGATCTGGGCCAGCGCGCTCGACGTCTCCGATCCTGCCGATCCGGCGGTCATCTGGAGTGCGCCAGCGGGTTTCGCCAGTCATGGAATGGACTTCACCCCCGACGGTGAGACCATGTTCATGTCCACAGCCCAGGGGCTGAACATCTTGGACACTTCGGCGGTCCAACATCGTGCCGCACCGGGAATCACGATGCATCAGTTGCTGCCCAGTCGCGGCTACAAGCACTGGCGTGACGGCTTGATCAGCCAGCACAGCATCTACGTCACCTACGCTGGCGTACCGCACGTGTTCAACGTCGATGAGTTCGGATCTGGTGGGGTCAAACTGTTCGAGGCTGCTGACCTTGCCGACCTACGGCTGCGCAGCACTATCAAACTGGCTATCAATCTTCCTGAACACCTGGATAATTGGGCTGCCAGCGCATCCAGTAGCGGTGCGTTCGGCTACGAGTCTCATTACTGCAGTGTCGACCGCCGCCAAGACCCCCAAGCATTGGCGTGCGGGTGGGCGCAGTCTGGGATCCGGGTCTTCGACGTCCGCGACCCCGACAACGTACGCGAAATCGCGTACTACAACCCGCCGGCCCAGACCGGCAAAAATGAGGCTCTACTGACGTTTCCGTGGGTGTTTGACGGGCCGTCCTGGCAGTGAGGGGCGGTGGCCGCCGAGGGCGAGCATGGCCAGGGCGATGAGTGCTTCGGGGGATCGGAATCCGAATGCGATCCGGGTCAGGAGACGGATTTTGGTGTTGGTCGATTCG
>NZ_LZJD01000024.1:0-1766 GCF_001666875.1 Mycobacterium sp. E802 | reverse complement strand
CCTGAGTTTGGACACCTTGGCCGATTTTCGCAGTTGATAGTTGCTTGACCTGCTGTTTTGGGCTGCGCGGTGGGTGTTTTGGGGTACTAATCGGGTAGGTTCGTGCGGTGGCGTACGTGCGGAAGGTACGCACTTCCTCGGGTGCGGTGGCGGTGCAGGTGGCGCGTAAGGACGCTGGCCGGGTGGTGATCCTGGCGCATCTGGGTTCGGCCCATACCGATGCCGAGCTGGGCATTCTCCTCGAGCAGGCCAGGCAGATGGTCATCGGCGGACAGGTTGCACTGGATTTTGAGGTGGCCGCCAGGGCCCAATCGATGACCAGTGTCGCTGATTTTCGCGAGCAGACGTTGATCGCCGAGCAGCCCAGACCTGCAGTCGCGGCCCCCGTGGTGGCGCCGGGGCGCACGGTCGGGACCAGCTCGCGTCTGCTCTACGACCTGCTTGGCCACGTCTACGACTGGCTGGGCTTCGATGCCGTCGGTGATGGCGTGTTCCGGGATCTGGTGATCGCTCGGATCGTCGAGCCGACCAGCAAGCTCGACGCCTCGCGTGTACTGGCGGATCTCGGCGCAGAACTGGTGTCCTACAAGACCATCGACCGCCATGTCCGCAAGATCCACACCGGCGGTCACCGCGATGTGATCGCCGAGAAATGCTTCGCCTACGCCACCGACTGCGGTGGGTTGTCGCTCATTTTGTACGACGTCACGACCCTGTATTTCGAAGCCGAATCCGAAGATGCGCTGCGCAAGGTCGGCTACTCCAAGGAACGCAGGGTCGATCCTCAGATCGTTGTCGGTCTGTTGGTGGATCGCACCGGATTCCCTTTAGAAATCGGCTGTTTCGAAGGCAACACCGCTGAGACCACCACAATCGTGCCGATCATCACCAGCTTCCTGGCCCGCCACAACCTTGAGGGCACGCCGATGGTGGTGGCAGCCGATGCCGGCATGCTCTCGCAGAGCAACCTCGCCGCCCTCGATGAGGTGAAGCTGTCGTTTATCGTCGGCTCCCGCGTCACGAAGGCGCCTGGCGATCTCGAATCCCACTTCCATTGGAACGGTGATGTTTTCACCGACGGACAGATCATCGACACCGTCACGCCGCGGCACGGCAACACACGTGTCAACAACACCAAGTTGCGTGCTGAGCCGGTCTGGGACCCCGAGCGCGACACCGGGGCGTGGCGGGCGATCTGGTCGTACTCGGCCAAACGAGCACGGCGCGACCAGAAAACACTCGCGGCTCAGGAAGCCCGGGCACGCGCGATCGTGGCCGGCGAGAAGAACGCCAAGACAGCACGATTCGTCAAGACCAGAGGCGACGACCGCGCCCTCGACGAAGCCAGCCTGACCCGTGCGCAATCCCTGGTCGGACTCAAGGGCTACGTGACCAACGTGCCCGTCACCGTGATGCCGGCCGCTGAGATCATCGCGAAGTACCACGACCTCTGGCACGTGGAGAAGTCGTTTCGGATGTCCAAGACCGACCTCGATGCACGGCCCATGTTCAACCGCAAGCATGATGCCATCGAGGCGCACCTGACAATCGTGTTCGCCGCGCTGGCGGTCTCTCATGCCATCCAGTCGCGCACCGGACTGTCCATCGCCAAGGTCGTCAAGCAACTGCGCCCGCTGCGCTCGGCGACCATCGTCATCAACGGCGCCACGCAGACCTTCCCGCCGGAGATCCCCGACGCCGAGAGCAAGATCCTCACCGATCTAGGCTTCAGCCCTGGGTACTAAGCGAAATGTCCAAACTCAGGA
>NZ_LZJD01000023.1:0-55791 GCF_001666875.1 Mycobacterium sp. E802 | reverse complement strand
CGCGCAGGCACCGCCGCCACCGCCCCCGGATCGCGGCCCCACAGGTCATCGCCGAAGCCCAGATTCAGCCCGATCAGCCCCTCCCGCGCCACCACCTGCGGCCGAGGCAACAACAACGCCGGATCCCCCACCACATCCACATCCAGCCCCACCCCGCCAAGCAACTCAGCACTACGCGGCCCACGCACCGACACCACCCGAAACCGGGACAGCAACGGCACCCACCGCTTGAGCTCATCGCTGCCGGAGGCGTTCTGCCGTCGTGGGAAGGCCGGGTCGTCGACGCCCACCCCGATGGCGTAACTGCCACCGCTGGTCGAGGACATCCCCCGTCGGACCAGCCGCCGGAAGTAGCGGGTTCCCACGAGTGTTCCGCCGCCGACCACCTGGGTGGCGCGCCGCAACAACCGACTCCGCCCCGTAGCCACCGCCTGCAACCGCTCCCGCGACAACACCGGAAGATCGACAAACCGCGCCCCGCAAAACTGCGCACGCACCGCCTCATAAATCGCGTCATCACCCAGATTGCCCCGCCCGTGCCAACCCAGATAACCCACCACCGGTTCCGCTACGTGCGGTATTGCGGCTCTATCGATTTCCCGGCTAAGACTCATGAGAGGACTTTCTCTGCAATTGCGCAGCGGCTGCACTGGATAACCATCGGCTACCCGCCGCGGGACGGCTGAGTCGATGTTAGCCTTCGAAAACAAAAGGCGCGGCGCATAGTTCGGAGGGAAACCGGCCACTCAAGGGCGAAGAAATCTTCTGTCACATAATTTCACAGTTTCGAGGAGTTTCAGCAAATGTTGAGAGCGCTTGGCGCCCTTCGTCAAAAGACCGATTACCGCCGATGGGCAGAACCCCGCAACATTTACGCGTCGTGGGAAAGCCGCACCCAGCGGGCGGCGGAACTGATCCCACACGGCAGCCGCGTCATCGAGTTCGGCGCAGCCAAGCGGGTTTTGGAGCGCCATTTGAATCCGTCCTGCACCTACGTGCCGTCCGACATCGTCGACCGTGGTCCGGGAACGCTCGTCGCCGATCTCAACAATCGGCCATTGCCCGAAATCGGTGCCGGAGTCTACGACGCCGCAGTGTTCATGGGTGTGCTCGAGTACATCCGCGACTTGCCGGCGGTGGTGGATTGGCTGGCCGACCGCGTCGCGACCTGCGTGGTGTCCTATGCCTGCGCTCCGGCCGACGCCCACTCGTTGCGGGCGCTACGCGGTGCCGTCGTGCGCCTGCAGCACGGCTGGATGAACAGCTACAGCGCAGAGCAGTTACGGCGCCTGTTCTCCGACCGCGGCTACGCGGCGCCGCACGAGGAGCTCTGGGAAGATCAGCGGCTGTTCGTCTTTTCGCAACACGCCGTGTCCTGAAGAGCGCGCGTCACCGGCACTCCACCAGCCCCAGCCGGCTGTTGCGCCGAAATTCCACCGCCCCCGCGACGGCGTCGGATTTACCGATCTCCAGCCACGCCTCGTGCATGCCCTGGCCGTAGGTGATGTCGTCGAACAGCACCAGACCACCCGGGGACATCAGCGGCTGCAAGATCTTCCACTGCTCGAGCGCGAAGTCATACGTGTGGATACCGTCGACGAAAGCCAGATCGATCGGTCCCGGGACGGTACCGACGTGATCCTCAAAAGCCCCGCGGGTCAACGTGAATCGGCTCGACAACTCTGAGATCGACCGCTCCGCGACGTCCGCCCAGGAGTCGTTGATTTCGAAGCTGTACAGGTGCCCGGACCGGTTGGCCTCCAGACCTGCGGCGAAATACATGCCGGACACCCCGAAACCCGATCCGAACTCCACCACCGTCTGTGGCTTACGTTGCATGACCAGCCAGGCGTAGAGATCACCTTGGAACCCCGGTGAGCTGACATCACGCGGGGTGTACTTCACCTCTGGCAACTCATATTCCGGGGCCAGATGCTGAGGCCCGAGCCGATCGTGATTGGCCGCCGCGATGGCTTCGATCCGTTCTTTCTGCGGCGCAGCGGGAAAGCGGCCGGGCAGATCGGCGATCCAGCCGCCGCGAGAAATCCATTTCAGGCCACGCTTGAACACCTCCGCAGTGTAACCACGATTTCGCGCAGGCGGCGTGCTGCGCTCGACCACCACACCCTCATCGCGAAGATGTATGGGCTTTCAGCGCACGGTGTTTGCGCACCGCCGCCTCAAGGAGATCGGCTGTCGCCACGACACTGTCGGTCGGTCTGGTCATGCCGGCTGCCACCTCACGGGCGCGCCGGGCGGCCCGCGGGGCCAGCACGGTTTGCAGCCCGGCCAGCAGTGAAGCCGGTGTGGTTTTCGAAAAGCGTTCGGCGGTGCCGACTTGCATGCGTTTGACCTGGGCGGCCCACACCGGTTGATCGGCTCCCACCCACAGGACCAACGTCGGTTTTCCGGCCCGTAGACCGGCCGCCGTGGTGCCCGCCCCGCCGTGGTGGACCACCGCGCGGCACAGCGGAAACACCGCGGCGTGGTTGACCGCGCCGACGACCTTGACATGGTCGGCGACGGACACATCGTCGAGATCCCAGGCGCCCGAGCTGATCAATGCCCGCTCCCCCAGTTCGGCACAGACCGAGGCGATCATCTTGACGGCCTCGGCCGCCGAGCGCACCGGCATACTGCCAAAACCGAAGTAGATCGGAGATTTTCCCGCCGTTGCCCACGCCGTCACCTCGTCGTCGCGGGCCGTGGCGAGCTCCAACGTCATCGCGCCGACGAACGGGCGATCGTCTTGCCACTCCTCGCGCAGGCCCGGAAAGAACACGTCGTCATAGGCCTGTATCTCGAGCGCGCCACGCTCGACGATGCGCCGCACCGACGGGGTCCTGGCTGCGGGCATACCCAATTCCCGCCGCTGCGTATCCTCGGCCTGTTTCAACAACCGCCAATAGACCCACTCGGCGACGCCCCAGGCCGGCCCGATGAGATGCCTGGGAAGCGGCACGGGGAAAACCTGGCTATTTGCCCGGTGGGGGAAAAAATGCAGTGTGGCCAGCGGAATCCGTTGGTACTCGGCGATGTTGGCGACCACCTCCTGATATGTGGTGCCGGTGAGGACCAGGTCGGCACCGTGGGTCAACTCGGCTGCGGTGGCACTCATCTGCGCCCAGCCCTGGACCATGTACTCACGGCTCTCACGAAGCACCCGGAGCGGATTGCGAATTTTCCAGGCATCCCGAAAAGCGTCGGCTTCCAGCTGTTTTTGCGAATCCACCCCATACACAGCAACCGGCGAGAGCCCGACACCCTCGACGAAGGGGACGAGGTTGGGCGGGACGGCAAGGCGCACATCGTGTCCGCGACGCCGAAGCTCCAAGCTCACCGCAGCACACGGTTCGATGTCGCCACGGGTTCCGTGGGCCGCCACCGCAAATCTCATCATCTGCCCCGCTCGCGAATTCGTGGACACTCGAACGCTATAAGGGCTGACCTGGGTTCTCAACCGCCCCCTGACCTGATCATGAAAGCCGTTGGCCGAGACAGGTTTGGCCCACGGCCCGACATTCCGCGCGTGTAGCATGACGCAGATGTTCCGGTGCGGCTTGCCACGGAATGCGTTCTCGCGGGTGGGATTCTCCGGTTTGGGCAAGTACATCGTCCGCCACCCATTGCTGGTCATCGCGGCGTGGCTGGCGCTCGCCGGCGTGCTGTTGATGACGGTGCCCCAACTCAATGCCGTGGCGGAGCGAAATCCGCCCGGCTTCTTGCCCGCTGACTCCGCAGTCTTCGCTGCCGGCAACGATATGCAGAAGGCGTTCAACGAAACTGGCGGCGGAAATGTCGCAATTGCGATCCTGAGCAACGAGAACGGCTTGACTCCAGCGGATGAGCAGACCTACCGCTCACTGGTGGACACACTGCGGTCGGACACCGCCAATGTGCTCTCGACTCAGGACTTCGTGAGCATTCCCGAACTTCGCCAGGTAATGACCAGCGAGGACAACAAAGCCTGGCAGTTGCCGATCAGCCTGGGCGGGGCAATGGGAACCGCTGAAGGCCAGACGGCTTACCGACATGTCGTCGACGTGGTCCGGAAGGCGACCGCGGGCACCTCGTTGTCGGCCGAGGTGATCGGTCCGGCCGCCACGTTCGAAGACGTCGTCAAGCTGGGTGAACGAGATCAACACATCATCGAGGCCGCCACCGTCCTGATTGTGCTGACGATCTTGATCATCGTCTATCGGAACGTGGTGGCCATGCTGCTTCCGCTGGCGATGATGGCGGTGGCACTGGTGGTCGCCGAACAGGCCGTCGCGGGTCTCGGTGCGATTCATCTGATCGGTCTGGGTCCCCAGACGCTGATGTTGATGACCGCGATGATGATGGGCGCCGGGACCGACTACGCCATCTTCCTGTTCAGCCGCTATCACGAATGTGTCCGATCCGGGCTCAGTTCCGACGACGCCGTCGTCGCGGCCCTCGAGTCGATCGGACGGGTGATCGCCGGCTCGGCGGGCACCGTCGCCATCACCTTTCTCGGGCTGGCTTTCACCAAACTGGGCGTCTTCTCGACGGTCGGTCCGGCCCTGTCGGTCACGATCGGCTTCGGATTTCTGGCCTCGGTCACGCTGCTGCCCGCGCTCATCGTGCTCGTGGGGCGGCGCGGCTGGGTGAAGCCCCGCAAGGATCTGACCGGGCGCTGGTGGCGACGGTCCGGTGTGCACATCGTGCGCAGGCCCGTCGTCCACCTGGCCACCAGCCTCGCCGTACTGCTCGCCCTGGCCGGCTGCGCGCTGCTGGTGAACTTCAACTACGACGACCGCAAGAACCTGCCCGACGACGCACACAGCAACCTCGGATACGCGGCACTGGACAAGCACTTCCCGGTCAGCAGTACCGTCCAGCAGTTCATCCTGATCCAATCGCCGCGGGACCTGCGCAGCCCAAAGGCATTGGCCGACATGGAGCAGATGGCTCACCGGGTCAGCCAACTGCCCGACATCGAGATGGTGCGCGGGGTGACCCGCCCGACCGGTGAGATGCTCAAGGAAGCCCGCGCGACGTACCAGGCCGGCGAAGTGGGCGGCAAGCTCAACGACGCGTCCACTCTCATCGCCGACAACGATCCCAGGCTCTCGCTGTTGAGCGGGGGCGCACACAAACTCGCCGACGCCCTGGGCGAGGTGCGCAATCAGGTGAGCAATGCGATCCTGTCGGTACGTCCGCTCGCCGGGGCGTTGGCGGACATGCAACGCAAGTACGGCGGCGCCAAAACCCTCGACGAGATCGATCAGACCGCCAAACTTGTGGCCAACATGCGCTCGCTGGGCCGTGCGTTGGGCGTCAACCTGGCTCAGATCACCGACGTCTACAAGTGGGCCGCACCGGTGGTGGCCGCGCTCGACGCCGGTCCGGCCTGCAGCGCCGATCCGGCGTGTGTCGCGGCGCGGGCCGACCTCCAGCACATCGTGGATGCCAAGAACAACGGAACCCTCGACAAGTTCGCCGAACTCGGCCGGCAGTTGGAGTCCACAGAGGGCAGCGAGACCCTCGACGAGGCCGTCGAGGGGCTGGGCCGAACCATCACCGAAGCCACGGAGTCGGCACGCGAACTCGGTCTCGACACCGACACCGGCATCCAGCAGCAGCTCGGCAAGTTGCAGCAGGGTGCGGATCTGCTGGCCGATTCCAGCCGTCAACTCGCCGACGGCGTACAACTTCTCGTCGATCAGACCAGGAACATGGGTCAGGGCCTGGATCAGGCCTCGGAGTTCCTGTTGGCGATGAAGCGGGACGCAGCCGACCCCCAGATGTCTGGCTTCTACATTCCTCCACAGATATTGACCCAGGAGGAATTCAACAAGGCGGCAGCGCTTTTCGTCTCCGCCGACGGACACACCGTCCGTTACCTCGTGCAGACTTCACTCGATCCGTTCGGGACCGAGGCCATGGACCAGGTCAAGGAGATCGTCAAGACCGCCGAAAGTGCCCGCCCCAACACGACATTGGAGGATGCCAAGATCTCCCTGGTCGGCTTCTCGTCGATACAGAACGAAATGCGCAACTACTACGACGGCGACATCCGGTTCATCATCATCGTCACCCTCGTCGTCGTCTTCCTCATCCTCGCCGCACTGCTACGTTCGCTGATCGCGCCCATCTACCTGGTCCTGTCGGTCGTCCTGTCCTACATGTCGGCACTGGGGATCGGGGTGATCTTCTTCCAGTTCCTGCTCGGTAAGGAGATCGTCTGGACGGTCCCGGGAATGGCGTTCCTGGTGCTGGTCGCCGTCGGTGCCGACTACAACCTGCTGCTCATCTCACGAATCCGCGACGAGTCCGAACGCGGGATGCGCACAGCGGTCATCCGCACGATCGGCGCAACCGGCGGAGTCATCACGTCGGCCGGATTGATCTTCGCCGCATCGATGTTCGGCCTGACCTTCAGCAGCCTCACGGCCGCCATGCAGATCGGCTTCATCATCGGCGTCGGCCTGCTCCTGGACACCTTCCTGGTACGCACCATCACCGTGCCGGCCACCGCGGTGTTGATCGGTAAGGCAAGTTGGTGGCCGACCAAGCCGCCCACGACGAAGTCGGGGCCGAACGAGTTCAACCCGAGCGATCGTCCTGCCACGAGCTCGGCAGCATCGGAGCCTTGACGGCGCCGCCGAACGAATCACCATCCAGGGCAGCCAAACCGGCCGGCCGCCCGGCGGTGCTCTTCGAGTCGGTATCAGCGAAACCGATCTGCCCGGCACCCTGATCCGACGGCGTCACATCCGCCAACTCTTCGGACCCGGAGTCCAGATACTCGTAGCGTCGACCAAGCTGCTGGGCCTTGGCCCGGCGGCGTCGCGCCGTCCGTTCTTTCTTGGGTTCCACGGCGCGCACCGCGGCCGGCATCTCGGCGTCCTGCGGTGCGGACGCCGTCCGGCGGGCCCGGCTGCGCGCCGACTGCCGGGCTTCGGCAGACAGTGCGGCGGCCATGTAGCCCAACGCATCAAGGTTGCCCAACGTCGGTGGTGCCGTCGGCGTCGGCGGAGAGGCCGGCGGAGCCGACGGGGCTGCGGGTGCCGAGGCCACCGACGACGTGGGGGCGGGCGACGGCGCAGTCGGGGGCGCCGGGCTGGGCGTGAGGGCGAGCCCGACGGGCGGCGGTGCGGGCGGAGCCATCGGCACCACCGGAAGCGCGTTGTGCAGTCCCGCAAGTCCGGCCGCGCCGATGACACCTCCGGCCGTCAACACCGGCGCGGCGGCAACCGCTGCGGCCAACATCGGTAGCAGCGCGGGCAGGGCCGCGACGAGCACCGACTCCAGCAACGTCTTCACCAGGGCGATCGTGTCGGTGGTGAACGCCACGAACATCGCGCCGGCGCCGAAGAGCAACGTGTAGGCGATGGCCACCGGATTGCCCGAGGCAAACGCCAACCCGATATCCGCCGCGACGAACGCGGCGGTCTGTGACAGGTAGGCGACATACTGCGAGATGTCCATCGGATAGCCGAGCGCGAAGGCCAGGTTGAGCGGATGGAAGAAGCTCAACGGGTTGCCGGTCCACGGCAGATACGGATCGATCCCGGCGAATAGTTCCGAGAAGAACGGATCGTTGTTCAACGCCTGGATCAGTGGATCCAGGACCTGGTCGTAAAAGTCGGTGTAGCCGATCTGATCGAGCCAGTTCAGATAGTCGTCCTGCCGGTCCGGCGGCGCCTCGGAGGCCGACGTCAGGGAGAACGGCTTCAGAATCTCTGGTGCCGCAACGCTTTCCGGCGATGCCGCCACCGCCGAGGTGGCGACAGCGTCGTACACCTGCATCGCGGTGGCGGCCTGGATCCACATCCGCACGTAGTCCGCTTCGTTCAGGGCGATCGGGATGGTGTTTACGCCGAAGAAGTTGGTGCCCAGCAACACCGCGTGGGTGGCGTGGTTGGCGGCCAGTTCGCCCAGTGTCGGCATCGCGGCCAATGCCGTGGCGTAGGCGGCGGCCGCGGTTTCGTGTTGCGCTGCACGCGTTGCGCTTTCGGCGCTTTGTTGCGTCAGCCAGGCCAGGTAGGGCCCGTGGGCCGCCACATATGCTGTCGCACTTGGCCCTTCCCACGCGCCCGCCCCCACGTCGGCCAGCACCGCCGTCAACTCAGCGGCCACCTCGGCATATTCGGTGCTCAGGGCGGTCCACGCACCCGCGGCTGCGAGCAGCGATCCCGGCCCCGGTCCGGCGGACAACAGGCTGGACCAGACTTCGGGCGGCGAGGCCAGATAGATCGCGGCGGCCATCACTGACCGCCCCATGCTTCGAAGGACACGGGTCGTCGTCAGCTCTCTCGGGGTACTCCGCCCCGGGTAGCAGGATGCGATGACGCGAGTGTCCTGGCTCTCGGATCACAGCTCGCCTCGCCTTCCAGCTTGCGCCGTGGCAGTTGAGGGTCGCTCCCCGATGACAGTGGCGGGACCGCGCCGGATTCACACCGGCTTCCTACGTCGTCATCACCTAACCGGCGAATTATGGCACATCACAGCCGGTCCCGATTCGGGCTACTTCTGCGCGCGCCCGGCGCCCTTCTTGATCCGCGGGGCCAACTGCACGATCTCGGGCACCACGGTCGGGTTTTCGTAGGCGGTCGTCACGAGTGACACCAGGGTGTTGGCGACATCGCCCAGGGCCGACATCCGGGCGGGCAGCGCCCCTTGGGCCACCCACGTCCTGAGCAACTGGTCCAACAGGTCGCGGTCGGCGCCGCGCAGGATCTCGGTGTCCTCGGTGGGGCCGATGCCGACCCGCAGCAGCGACAGCTCCGGGTGCTCGATACGCCACGAATGCAGAATCTCGTCGAGGGCGGCCTTGCTTGCGCTGTACGCTGCCACACCCGCGCGCGGACGCCCGACGTCATAGCTGGAGGCCACCAGGACCACACCGTTTTCCGACAGCCGGGGCGCCGCGGCCCGCAACACGTTGTTGGCCCCGACGGTGTTGACGCTGAACGCGTGCAACCACGTGGCCACGTCGGTGTCCTCGATGTAGGCGAACGGGATCACTGTGCTGGTGAACACCACGGCATCCAGACCGCCCAGTGCGTCGGCGGCCTCGTTGACGACGCGGTTGATGGCCGCGGAGTCCTCGACGTCGAGCTCGAACGCGTCTCCGCCAGTGGCCTCGGCCAGGGAATTCAGCAGATCGATGCGTCGCGCCGCCACGGCGACCTTGGCGCCGCGTTCAGTGGCACTGATCGCAACCGCGTGGCCGATGCCCGACGAGGCACCGACGACGAGGAGACGCAGTCCGGCTGCGTCGGCTCGTTGGCTGCTCATTCTGGATCAACCTCCATGGTCCATCTCAAGACGTGTCTCAAGGTCTTAGGTCACCCTTCGCTCGTCGGACAGTACCGCGTGCGATGAGTTTCGGTCGCGCGGTGGGTCCACTTTGGAAGACCGAGTTTCACCCGACGGCAGTTAGGAGTCCCCATGACGACAGAGACGACGCGCGGAAAGCCTCCGATCGTCGACCAACAGACCTGGCGCAATGCACTCGACGAGCTACGGCGACGGGAGAAAGCAGCCACCCGCGAGTTGGACGCGATCGCCGCCGCACGGCGGCGGTTACCGATGGTCGAGTTGCCCGACTACACGCTGATCGGCGCAGACGGCCCGATACGCCTGGCCGACGTGTTCGATGGCCACTCCCAGCTGATCACCTACCACCACATGTGGACCGACGGTGCCGAATGGCAGTGCGGCGGCTGTACCGGTTTCACCTCGCAGTTCACCCGCCTGGACTTCCTGGACAACTACGACGCCCGTTTCGTCATCGTCACCAACGGCCCGATCGAGGAAGCGCTGGCCTACCGCGACAAGGTCGGCAACCGCATGGATTGGTACTCGTCGTCGGAGAGTTCTTTCGGTACCGACGTCGACGCCCCACCCAACGGCGGCTTTGCCGTCAACGTCTTCCTGCGCGACGGCAGCACCGTCTACCGCACCTGGCACACCAACGGCCGCGGCACCGAACAACTCAGCCACACCTTCGCCCTGATCGACCTGCTGCCCTACGGCCGTCAGGAGGAATGGCTGGATTCACCGGAAGGATGGCCGTCGCAGCCCACATACTCGGGCTGGCTGGACAGCCCCGACATCGCCCGAATCTACGGAAAGGACCACGTATGACCGCGTCATCAGACACCCGTGAGCGCTACGTCGTCACCCGCACCGTCCCGGCCTCCCCGGCCCAGGTGTTCGCCGTCCTGGCCGACCCGGCCCGCCACTGTGACACAGAGCCTGGTGACTGGGTGCGGGACGCAGTCGATCCCGCGCCGATCACCGCGACCGGCCAGATCTTCGCGATCAACATGTTCCTGCCACAGGCCGGCGGCCACTACGTCATGCACAACCTGGTGAGCGAGTTCGACGAGAATCGCAGCATCGCGTGGCTGCCCGGTCAGCTCGACGCACAAGGCCGGCATGACCCGGGTGGATGGTCCTGGCACTACGAGCTGACGCCGAATGGCGACCAGACCGACGTCACGCTGACCTACGACTGGACCGACACTCCGGCCAGCTTCCGCGAGCAGATCGGCGGGATGCCGCCGTTCGGCACCGATTTCCTCGCCGAATCGCTTGGCGCACTGGAACGCTCGCTCAGATAGCCTCGATCAGGTGCTGGCGTTGCCGGCGCGCCATTGCTCCCAGGGGATGTTCCAGTCCCCCAGGCCCTCGGTGCCCGGCAACACCGGGCCGACGGTGTTGACGACCTCGACGATGTCACCGCGTTTGGTGTTCTCGTAGAACCAGCGGGCATTGGCCGTGCTGACATTGAGGCAGCCGTGGCTGACATTGCTGTAGCCCTGGCTGCCGACCGACCACGGTGCGCCGTGCACATAGATGCCGCTGTAGGACATCTGGGTCGCGAAGTCGACCTCGGTGCGATAACCGTTGGGTGAGTTGACCGGCACCCCGTAGGTCGACGAATCCATCACCATGTGATCGAAGCGGTCGCCGACGATGTAGATCCCATTGTTGGTCGGAGAACTGTTCTTGCCCATCGAGATCGGCATGCTCTTGACCACCTGACCGTTGCGCCGCACGGTCAACGTCTTGGTGTTGTCATCGGCGCTGGCGATCACCTCGTCGCCGATCGTGAAATGGGTCGTGACATTGCCCTGACCGAACAATCCGTCACCCAACTCGACACCGTAGGTGTTGACGGTGACGTCCACCGAGGTTCCGGGCTTCCAGTATTTGGCTGGGCGCCAACGGACTTCGCGATTGTTGAGCCAGTAGAAGGCACCCTCGACCGGTGGATTGGTCTTGACCGTGATGGCGCGCTGGGCCGCGACCCGGTCGCTGATGTTCTCGTCGAAGCGGACGGCGATGGGTTGACCCACGCCCACCACTTCCCCGTCGTTCGGCAGCAGGTAGGGCATCGTCAGGTTCGCCGGCGAATGTGTCTCGAACCGCATCCGGCGATTGGTGACGCCGCCCAGACCCAGCGACTGGGCGTTGAGGGTGTACTGCTCGTTGTAGTCGAGTGGATCGGTGGTCGACCACGTCAGCCCGTCGGGACTGAACTTGCCGGCGACGCTGACGCCGTCTTCGTTGGTCATCGTCACGCCACCGAGCACACCGTTCTCGGCGCTCACCGTGACCGGCGCTTCGACTTTCACCCCGACCGCGCCATCGGTCACCGAGGCCTTGACCCTGGGCACCAACAAATCACCGTAGGGCGTGCCCTTGTCGGTGATCACGGGCGGCGGGTCCGGCGGTTCCGACCCGCCACAGGCGCTCAAGGCCAGCATCATCGCGGGCACCATGGCAACAACCGTCCGCCGGAAGATATCCCGATACGGACGGGTCACTGTCTGGACCTGCCCCATGTTGATCGCACCCCTCGTACGGTCGATAGCAAATTCTTGGCAATAGTCTAAGGGCTACCGGCCGCGGATGCGCATCCTGCGGGCGGCAGAAGGCCGCTACCAGCGGATTTCACGGTTGGCGGAATGTCCTGTTATTGTCTCTCACGCGCGCCGTTAGCTCAGTTGGTAGAGCAGCTGACTCTTAATCAGCGGGTCCGGGGTTCGAAACCCTGACGGCGCACCAACCAAAAACCCTGCCTCGGCAGGGTTTTTGTGTTTGGTCTGCGCAGGATCGGTGCGGGGTTGCCGCAACTGTCCGAGATCTATCTGGCTGGCCTATCTGGCTCGAGACCCGTCGGCAAGCCTGTCGCCGACACTCGGTTCGGCTTCTTCCAACAGCATCTCTACCGCCCCGGCCAGATGCGCGGCTGCGTAGCCGTGATCCCGGTACTGCTCGCTCTTGAAGCGATCGAGCTCCCGGCGTAGGTCGCCGAGGGTTTCATCGCTCACGTGCGCCATATGGCTACCTCCAGTCGGTGTGACCACGGCTCACGTCGCCATACAGGTTCGACATGAGCCATGGGGTCTATCAGCGAATGGCGACGGATCCGTCGCGATCGACTGCACCGGCGACAGCACATGCAGCGGTCCTGGCAAACGGCATAAATGTTAGCTGCAACGCAATACCCCCTTGTCACACGATCGTTCCGTGTTGCGGCCGGGATCGCGATGCGGGTCCGCCACCCCGATCCTGACCCGAGGACGACCTTAGCTGGACACCTATACGCTAGCAACCGATTCCACGAGAAAGAGCCGATCCGACCCTGCAATTCAGCGGTTTTCGGGTTTCGCGGTACTTCATGCGCCCGTTGCGCCGAGCGGCTGGGTGTACCAGAGCGAAACGCGTTTGCCAATCATTTGCCGCGTCAGATCTGCGGCGCGACGATCCCGACACGGCACCTCATGCGATTGCCTCAGCAAACATTGCCGCCGGCCGCACCCCGCCCCGAGCAGGCTCGCGCGGCCCGTTCGACAGGTCGACGCAGGCCCACGAGCTTTGCGACAGACGGGCCGTCGCCGCCGGACAAAACAATGCCAAACGGCTTGAGTTTATGTGCTGACAATCGGGGCAGGAATGGGCGGGAGCGACAATCGACCGAATGTTGACGCCTATGCAAGTTACTGTCAAGCATTGTGAACCTGTAGTTTCGCTGGTCAGACGCTGGAACCTGTGTTAGCCTCGCGTTAGCTGATTCGTTGCGACTCGGCATCGCTGGGCGAATACGCCAAGATGAGAGGTGTTAGCTGATGGCTACCGCAGGTGGCATCGAACCTACGGCTAGATCAACCTCCGCTTTTGTTGCGGCACACCAACCGGTCATGGTGCACAGCTGCAACCGGCTCGGACGTGTCGCCAATCCGCCGAGTTTTTCGTTGGCGGATTTCCTGTTGTTCCGCCGCCGCTGAGCGGCGTATCGGCCTGAGCCGCTGAGCGGCGTATCGGCCTGAGCCGCTGAGCGGCGTATCGGCTTGAGCCGCTGAGCGGCGTATCGGCTTGAGCCGCTGAGCGGCGTATCGGCTTGAGCCGCTGAGCGGCTCGTCAGGCTCAGTGGCGCTTGATCCGCCGGATGACGATGACCACCACCAGCACTCCCGCGCCGGCCAATGAGGCGGTGACGGCGGGCTTCTTGACGAAACCGATCACCGCCGACTTGAGATCGTCGGCCAGCCGCTGCGGGTTGGCCCGCTCGGCCAGGGAGTCGACAGTCAACGCCAGTTGATCGCGAGCCTGATCGATGTCCCGCTTGATGCTCTCCGGGTCCCGGTTCGCCACTGTGTGCTCCTCCAAGCCGCTCCATGTCGTGCTGCCCTGCCGCACTACCCTAGATCAGCCGGTCCCGTGACGACGGAACCGGTCGACAAGAAGGGATACCCACGCATGCCGCCAACCCCGCGCCTGGAGGTGGGAGACACCGCCCCGGCTTTCAGCCTGCCCGACGCCGACGGCAACGTCGTCAAGCTCTCCGACTACAAGGGCCGCAAGGTCATCGTCTACTTCTACCCGGCCGCGTCGACCCCCGGTTGCACCAAGCAGGCGTGCGACTTCCGCGACAACCTCGCCGAACTCAACGGTGCCGGCCTCGATGTCGTGGGCATCTCTCCGGACAAGCCGGAAAAGTTGGCCAAGTTCCGCGACAAGGAAGGGCTGACCTTCCCGTTGCTGTCGGACCCTGACCGTGAGGTGCTCACGGCCTGGGGCGCATTCGGTGAAAAAACCATGTACGGCAAGACCGTTCAGGGTGTGATCCGCTCGACGTTCCTCGTCGACGAAAAGGGCAAGATCGCCGTCGCGCAGTACAACGTGCGGGCCACTGGCCACGTCGCCAAGTTGCGCCGCGACCTATCGGTCTGACTGCCCCAGCTTCTCCAGCAGTAACGCCTCGGCCGTCGCCGCCTTCTCCAGCACACCCAGGTGCAGGCTTTCGTTCACGCTGTGCGCCTGGGTGGCGGGGTCCTCGACCCCGGTCACCAGGATCGTCGCGGCCGGGAACGCCTCGGCGAATTCGGCGATGAACGGAATCGATCCCCCCATGCCCATGTCGACCGGATCGGTGCCCCAGGCAGTACGGAACGCCGCACGCGCGGCGTCGTAGACCGGCCCGGTGGCGTCGATGGCATAGGGCTGACCGACGTCGCCCGGGGTGACGGTGACCTGGGCACCCCAGGGCGCATGCGCCTCGAGGTGACGGGTCAGTGCCGCCAGATGGGCGTGAGCGTCGCCGCCGGGCGCCACGCGCATGCTGATCTTGGCGCGCGCCCGCGGGATCAGGGTGTTCGACGACTTGTCGATGGGCGTGGTGTCGATCCCGATGACGGTGATCGCCGGTTTGGCCCACATGCGTTGCACCACTGAGCCCGAACCGATTTCGGATACGCCGTCCAACAGCCCGGACTCTTGCCGGACCCAGTCGGGCCCGCGGTCGACGTCAGCCGCGGACGCTTCGTGCAGACCGGCGACTGCGACGTTGCCGTCGTCGTCGTGCAGGCTGGCCAACAGCCGCACCAGCACGCTCAGCGCGTCGGGCACCACCCCGCCCCACAGGCCCGAGTGCAGACCGTGGTCCAGGGTGGCCACCTCGACCACACAGTCGGCCAGGCCCCGCAGGGTCACCGTGAGCGACGGGATCTCGGTGCTCCAGTTGTCCGAGTCGGCGATGACGATGACGTCGGCGGCCAGGGCCTCTTTGTGTGCGGACAGCAGGGCACCCAAGGACGGCGATCCGGATTCCTCTTCACCTTCGACGAAGACCGTGATGCCCACCGGGGGCTTGCCGTCGAAGGCCCGGATCGCGGCCAGATGTGTTGCGATACCGGCCTTGTCGTCGGCGGTGCCGCGACCGTAGAGCCGTCCGTCACGTTCGGTGGGCTCGAACGGCGCGGAGTCCCACTGGGCTGGATTGCCTTCGGGCTGTACGTCATGGTGGGCATACAGCAGCACGGTGGGCGCTCCGGCCGGCGGTGGATAGTGCGCGATGACGGCCGGGGCGCCCCCTTCGCTGACGATCCGGACCTCGGGAAAACCCGCTTCGGACAACAGCTTTGCGACTGCCTCGGCGCTACGGTGCACCTCGTCGCGGCGGGCCGGGTCGGCCCATACCGATTGGATGCGGACCAGATCCTCGAGGTCGGACCGCACCGACGGCAACACCCGCTGCACCCGCGCCACCACATCACTCATGGTGACGAGCGTAGTAGGTCCCGCATCCCCCGCGAGCAGACGCAGATGTACCCGACACGCCGTGGCGAACGGTACATCTGTGTCTGCTCGCGCAGAGAAGTCCGCGTTAAAGCTCCTCGATAATGGCCACCGCCGCCGCGGTATCGGCCTCGTGGGTGAGCGAGACGTGGATGTTCACGCTCTCCAGGTGCTTGGCGATATCGCCGGACAGCCGCACCTTGGGCCGGCCCCACATGTCGGTGACCACCTCGATGTCGCGGTGGATTCCCTCCGGCAGGGCCGGACGCTTGGAGAATCGGGAACTCGACCAGGCCTTGATCACGGCCTCCTTTGCCGCCCAACGGGCCGCCAGGTGCCGGGCCGCCGACGAACTCTTGTCGGCGGCGTCCCGGCGCTCCCCTGGCGTGAACGTCTCGGCGAACACCGTTCCCGGCCGGTCTACCTGCTCGGCGAAATCCGGAATGGAAACCAGATCGATGCCTACGCCCACAATCGCCACGCCGCGACCTTAGCGGACGTAGAGATCGTCATCGCCGAGCCGGGCGTCCGCGTTCAGCAACATCGCCGCTTCCTGACGCTTCTCCGGCACGTCATGGTCGAACCGGCGGTCGGCAGGCTTCTCGTACATCGGCCGGCCACCGGCGATCGCCCCGGCCAACCGGCGCTGACCGGCCAGTGTGCGCTGCTCGGCCCGCTTGCGGTACTCGTCGCGCTCGGCCGGATCCAGTGCCGCGATGAACGCTTCCGGGTGCACCAGGGCGACCAGACCCGACACGTGACCGAATCCGAGGCTGGTGACCAGACCGGCCTTGAGCGGGAACTTCCCACGCAGGTCAAGGGTTTCGCGCACCCAGACGAAGTGGCCGGAGGTGGCCAGCTCATCGTCGACGCAGTCCAGGCTGCGGTTCGGCGGGATGACGCCGTCGCGCAGGATCTGGCACAGACCCATCATCTGGAACACCGCCGCGCCGCCCTTGGCGTGCCCGGTCAGCGTCTTCTGGCTGACGATGAACAGCGGGTTGCCCGCCGAGCGCCCCATCGAGTCGGCCAGCCGCTCGTGCAGCTCGGTCTCGTTGGGATCGTTGGCCAGCGTCGAGGTGTCGTGCTTGGAGATCACCGCGATGTCGTCGGCGCCGACACCCAGCTTGGCCAGCGAGCGGGCCAGCTGCGAATCCTTGCCGCCGCGCCCGGCGCCCAGGGCACCCAGCCCCGGAGCCGGAATCGAGGTGTGCACACCGTCGGCGAAGCTCTGCGCGTAACCGACAACCGCCAGCACCGGCAGACCCATCTTCGCGGCGAGGTCGCCGCGGGCCAGCAGGATGGTGCCACCGCCCTGGGCTTCCAGGAAGCCGAGACGACGACGGTCGTTGGCGCGGGAGAACTTCGAGTCGCTGATTCCCTTGGCGCGCATCATCTCGGTATCGGCGGTGGCCGCCATGTCACCGAAGCCGATGATCGCTTCCAGGGTCAGATCGTCGAAGCCACCGGCGATCACCAGGTCGGCCTTGCCGAGGCGGATCTTGTCCACACCCTCCTCGACCGAGACGGCCGCGGTGGCGCAGGCGCCGACCGGGTGCACCATGGCGCCGTAGCCGCCGACGTAGCTCTGCATGACATGTGCCGCAACAACGTTCGGCAGCACCTCCTGCAGGATGTCGTTCGGCTTGGCCCGGCCCAGCAGGTTGCCGTGGTACATGGTCTGCATCGAGGTCATGCCGCCCATGCCGGTGCCCTGAGTAGAGGCCACCTGGCTCGGGTGCACCCAGCGCATCAGCTCGGTCGGGGTGAATCCTGAGGACAGGAACGCATCCACCGTGGCGACGATGTTCCACAGCGCCACCCGGTCGATGGAGTTCGCCATGTCCGGGGTGATCCCCCACACCGTCGGGTCGAAGCCCGTCGGGATCTGGGCACCGACCGTGCGCGACAGCTTGGTCTTGCGCGGAACCCGAATCTCGGTGCCCGCCTTGCGGATCACCTGCCAGTCACTGGAGTCCGGCACCGGCCGCGCCACGGTGTGCTCGGGGTCGAAGGACACGAACGCCCGGGCATCGGCCTCGCTGGACACCACGAAGCTGAAGTCCTTGTCCAGGAACACACTGACCAACAGCGGCGAGGCGTGATCGGGATCGATCGCACCGTCGTCGACGAATTCCCTAATACCGCAACGCTCCACCACCGCATCGTGGTACCGCTCCACGATCTCCGATTCGGGCACCAGCTCACCGGTTTCGGTGTCGTACCAGCCGGCCTTGGGATCGTCTTCCCACTTGACCAGTCCGGTGGTCCACGCCAGTTCCAGCACGCCGGCCGCCGACAGCTCGCCGGAGACCTCCATCTCGAAGCGGGTCCGCGACGAGCCGTACGGTCCGAGTTCGGCACCGCCGACGATGACCACCAGATCGGCCGGGTCGACGTCGAGATCGTCCCACTCCGGTGCCGGTGCGGGGTCGTACCCACGTGGCGGGGCGGGCAGCGCTGCAACGGTGTTGCTGCCGCCGTCCTCCTCCTCGTCTTCTGATGCGGCGCTTGCCATGTCCTCGCGCGCCTTGGCGGCCAGCTCGGCCATGTCGAGCGTGATGTCGCCCAGACCGCCGGTCAGGTCCACCTTGATCGGCGCGTTGGCCGCGGCCACCTTGGACTCCACCGTGCACAGGTTCAGCAGCATGGCTGCCATCTCCGCGGTGCTGTAGGTGGTGACGCCGGCCTCTTCGACCGCACTGACGATGGCGTCGTTGTGCCCCATCAACCCGGTGCCCTTGGTCCAGCCGATCAGCGCGTGCGCCAGGCTGACCCGCTCGGCCCACGATGATTCGGCACTCCAGCGGTTCACCAACGCGTCGAGCGCGGACTTGGATTCGCCGTAGGCGCCGTCGCCGCCGAACATGCCGCGGTTGGGCGAGCCCGGCAGCACCACGTGCAGCCGCGAGGCGATGTCGCGCTCGGCACCGATCGTCGACAACCCGCCGATGAGCCGCTGCACGGCCCACAGCAGCACCTTCATCTCCATCTCGGAACGCGAACCGGCCTCGGACAGATCCCCGGCCACGCGCGGCGCGGCGAACGGGAACAGCAGGGTCGGGGTCTGCGCGTCCTTGAGGTGGATCGATTGGGGCCCAAGGCTTTCGATCTGCTCGCTACCCACCCACTCGACCAGCTTGTCGATGTCGGAGTAGGACGCCATGTTGGCCGGGACCACCCACAGGGTGGCGCCGAAGCGGGCGTTGTCGCGGTAGAGCTCCTTGTAGAACGCCAAACGGTCGTCGTCCAGACGCGAGGTCGTGGCGATGACGGTGGCGCCACCGTCGAGCAGCTGCCCGACGACCGACGAGGCGATGGAGCCCTTCGACGCGCCGGTCACCACGGCGACCTCGTCGGAATACCGACCGGTTCCGGGATTCTCGGCACCGGCCGCGATGCGGCCGAACAGCGAGGCGTGGATGGTGCGACCGGCGGCCAAAGCCTTGCCTTGCCACCAATTCGCCTGGGTGGCAACGACATGCCCGGCGCCCTCGAAGCGTTCGGACAGCCGCGGCCAATCGGCGTCGATCTCACCCTCGTCGGCCAGCCACAGCTTGACCAGGTCTTCACGGGCACTGGCCCACCGGTCGTCGAACACGACGGCCTTCTTCGCGTCGAACGCCGGGGCGACCAATCGCGGCCAGTCCGAACCGAGTTCGGTGGTGACCAGGTCGATCAGCTCAGCATCGGTCGCGGCCTCGGGGGCGCCGACCGGGGCATCGAGGCCGAGCTGGCCCAGCACCAGGCGCGCGGCCGAGGCCAGCACACCGTCGGGACCGGTGACCTTCTCGGCGAACTCGCCGAGCGCGGCCGAATCCACCACTCCCCCACCGGCTCCACCGGCAGAGGGCAGTGACACCGCCACACCCTGGCGGGCCGCGACCGCGGCAACGGCCGCGTCGATGACCTTGTCCACGCCGGCGGCATCGGCCAGGGCACCGGGATGCAGGCTGCCCAGATCACCACCGCGCACGCTGCTGCCCTCACGGGTACCCAGCGCCACCTCGACGGTGACGTGCTTGGCCCAGCCCGGACCCAGCTCCCAGGTCTTGGTGACCCGCTCGGTGATGTAGGCCGGCCGCTTGCCCGACGGCCCGAAGACCGTGCGCAGCTGGTCGTTGATGGCATCCGACAGCACCGGGCCGAACGGCTTGTAGGTACGGGCCAGCTTGCTGACCTGCCCCTTGAGCGCACCGAGATCGGCCTCGGCAGCACCGTCGATGGCACCGAGGTTCAGCTCCGAACCGAGGTCGACCAGCAGCTGGTTACGCCGCGAAGACGCACCGTCGGTGATGGACTCGATGGAATCCAGCGCCTCGATCTGGTCGATCCGCATCTTGGCGCTCAGCGCGATGAGACCCACCGTCGCGTCGGCCGCGTCGAAGGTGATGTCGTCGGGCCGAGGACCACCGGACGGGGCCGCCGGTACGGCTGCCGGGGCCGGGACGGCCTCGGTGGCCGGAGCGGCTTCGGCTGCGGGAGCGGCAGTTTCCTCAACCTCGGGCTCCGGCTCGGGATCGGTGTCACTGGCGAACAGCACCGCGGCGTCGCGCTCGGCGTTGAGCACCTCGACCGTGCTGTGCGCGTATTCGGGCAGCTTCAGCGTGTTGGTGGCCAGGCCGGCGACCGTCGGCGCGTTCTTCACGCCGATCTCGACGAACCGCTCCACCCCGAGACCGCCGGCGGCCTCCTCGATGAACAGCAGGTCCTGGGTCTCGATCCAACGCACCGGGCTGGCGAACTGCCAGGCCAGCAACTCGATGACGATCTTGCGGCACAACTCGATCGGCCGCTCGTTACGCCAAGTGTCGTAGTCGGCGAGGATCTCGTCGAGCGGCTCGGCCGGCACCAGATCGCGGATCTCCTGGATGAAATCGCGGTCAAGTGTGAACGGCCGAGGCACCAGGTTCGGAATGTAGCGTCCGACAACCAGTTCCGGGTCACGGTCGCGCGGCAGGACGCGTTCCAGGCTGCGCCGGAAGTCGTCCACACCCACCCGCAGCACGCTGGAGTGGAACGGCACGTCGATGCCGGGCACCAGGATGAACGATCGCTTGCCGCCGCTGATCTCGCGACGACGCTCGACTTCTTCCTCCAGCGCCTCCAGACCGCGCACGGTGCCGGCGATCGCGTACTGCGAACCGCGCAGGTTGAAGTTCACGATCTGAAGAAATTCTCCAGTACGAGCGCTGATCTCGGCGACGAAGTTCTCGACATCCTCGTCGGCCAGGTCGATCTGCGACGGACGGATCGCGGCCAGCCGGTAGTTGGACCGGCCCCGCTCGTCGCGCGGCACGATGTCGTGCATCTTGGAGCCGCGGTGGAACACCGCCTCCAGCAGACCCTCGAGTTCGATCACGCCGGAAACGCATGCCAGCGCGGTGTACTCACCGACGGAGTGGCCGCAGGCGATCGCACCTTCGACGAACGCGCCCTGCTCCCGCATCTCGGCGACCTGCGCGGCTGCCGTCGTGGCCATCGCGACCTGGGTGAACTGGGTCAGGTACAGCACGCCCTCGGGATGCTCATAGTGCACGCCGGAGGCGATCAACGACGTCGGGTTGTCTCGGACCACGTGCAGCACCGAGAAGCCCAGCGTCTCACGGGTGAACTTGTCGGCGGTGTCCCACACCTTGCGGGCGGCCTTGGACCGGGCGCGGACCTCCATGCCCATGCCCTTGGACTGGATGCCCTGGCCGGGGAACGCATAGACGGTCTTGGGTGCGGCCAGACGTGCGGTCGCCGCCATCACCAGCTCGGAGCCGATGCGGGCCTGAACCTCGACAACCTCTGCGCCGACGTCGATTCCGACGCGGTCGACGCGGAAGTCGACCTCGTCACCCGGCTTGACCATGCCCAGGAAGCGGGCGGTCCAGCCGACCAGCTTGGCCGGTGGGATCGGCTTGCCGTCGGTGGCGGTGACGACGTGCTGCGCGGCAGCCGACAGCCACATGCCGTGCACGATCGGGCCTTCCAGACCGGCCAGCAGCGCCGCGGCCCGATCGGTGTGGATCGGGTTGTGGTCACCGGACACCACGGCGAACGGCCGCATGTCCACGGGCGCGCCGACCGTGACGTCACGCCGGCGACGGCGCGGGGTGTCGGTGGCGTTGTCCGAGATCGCACCGCCCGCCCGGACCGGGTCGGTCAGCTCGGCCGCTCCGGTGCGGCCACGGATCGCGAACCGCTCCTCCAGCTTGGCGAGTTCAGTGCCGTCCGAGGCGCGCACGGTCACCGAAACCGGGACCACCCGGCCGACCTCGGTGTCGTGGGCGGCGGAAGCCGTTGCGGTGACGGTCAATTGAGCCGGCTCGGTCGGCAGCGGGGCCAACAGATGAGCGGCGTGGTCCAGGTGCACCAGGCTCAGCAGGCCCTCGACCACCGGGAAGCCGGACTCGGTCGCGGCGCTGCCGATTGCGGAGAACACCGCCGGCCAGCACCGGCCGACCAGGGCGTCGGGAACGACGGTCAGCGTCGGGGCCAACGGGGCTCCGAACGTGGCGGTGACGCCGGTGTGGTCGGCGACCCGCTCGGGATCCCAATCGACGGTCACGGTCACGGAGTCACCGTCGACGGTGGGCAGCGCGTCGGGACCGTCGACACCGGCGGCGATGGCGAGCACCGAACGCATGGCGGTCGCAGCGTCGTCGACCTCGACAACCGGTGCGCCACCGCTACGGATGGCATCGGTCAACGTGAACCGGATCTCGATCCAGGTTCCCGACAGCGGCACCGACAGCACCACGTGGCGATCGTCGGCAACCTCAAGCCGAGCACCGGTGGAAGGGTGTGTGGCCGAACGGTTCTCAGAACCTTCGCGGATCTGCCACTCCGCCGGTGCGGCGATCCGGTGCACCGGGTTGACCGAGGTGCGCCCGGCCCACAACACGTCCGGGGCGTCCAGCAGCACAGCCAGCGGGCCGGCTACGTCAGCGCGGCCCTGCCGGCGCGACAGCACAGCCTGCGGCTGGGCACCGGCGGCCAGCACCTCGTCGACGGCGGCCTGCTCGAACCGGTCGAGCAGCTCGCCGACGGGCTCGTCGACCCGGGTGATCCCGGCGACGGCGGCGGTGCCGGGGATGATGCACACCTGATCGGCGTCGTAACGGGCGTCATGGGCCTGCCACAGCGAGTCGCTGCGCCACCAGCGGCGCACGTCCTTGTCGATCACCGGCACGAAGTTGACCGGCTTGCCCAGCGTCTTGCACAGCTCGACGAAGAACGGGACGTCGGCCGGGTGCAGCTGCACCGACGCGGCGTCCGGGTAGGCCGAGACCAGCGCGGCCAGTGCGGCTTTCGGGTCCTCGAGGAGCTGCTCACCGTCGCCCGCCGGATCGAACAATGTCTCGATCGGACCGAAATCCTTTGCGTGCAAACGCGCTTCGGCACGCTTGAGCATCTGCTCGAAGCGGTCACGCCAGGTGATGTCCAGCCACGGCGAGTCGTCCCGCTTGGAATCGGCGGTGCTGTTGCCCTCACCGATGGCCAGCTCGATGTAGCGGCGCAGCCACTGCAGGTAGGTCATCTCGGCCACGTCACCGAAGTACGGCTTGGCGGTGTTGGCCATCGCGGCGATGATCTCGTCGCGACGGGCGGCCACCGCCTCGGCGTCACCGGCCACCTCGTCGAGCAGCCGGCCGCAACGCGATGCGGTGTTGTCGATCTCGTGGATGTCGGCGCCCAGCTGGCTGCGCCCGGAGGCCATGCCCCCGGCGGCCTTACCGGCGCCCACCCAGGCCTCGGTGCCCTTGGTGTCCACCAGCATCTGCTTGACCTGCGGGCTCGTGGTGGCCTCGAGCGTGGCCATGGCGGCCGTGCCGACCAGGATGCCGTCGACCGGCATCAGCGGGTAACCATGGGCGGCCGACCACCGGCCGGACAGGTATTCGGCGGACCGCTCCGGGGTGCCGATGCCGCCGCCGACGCAGATGGTGATGTTGGCCTGGCCACGCAGCTCGGAGTACGTCGCGAGCAGCAGGTCGTCGAGGTCCTCCCAGGAGTGGTGGCCACCGGCGCGGCCGCCCTCGATGTGGGCGATGACCGGCTTGGTGGGCACCTCGGCGGCGATCCGGATGACGGAGCGGATCTGCTCGACGGTGCCCGGCTTGAACACCACATGGCTGATGCCGAGGTCGTTGAGTTCCTCGATCAGCTCGACGGCCTCTTCGAGGTCGGGAATGCCCGCGGTAACCACCAGGCCGTCGATGGGAGCCCCGGACTGACGGGCCCGCTGCACCAGCCGCTTGCCGCCGACCTGCAGCTTCCACAGGTAGGGATCGAGGAACAGCGAGTTGAACTGGATTGCCCGGCCAGGCTCCAGCAGCTCGCCCAATTCGGCGATGCGATCGTTGAAGATCGGCTCGGTGACCTGCCCGCCGCCGGCGAGTTCGGCCCAGTGGCCGGCGTTTGCTGCGGCGGCGACGATCTTGGCGTCCACTGTGGTGGGCGTCATACCGGCCAGCAGAATCGGGGAACGTCCGGTGAGGCGGGTGAACTTGGTCGAGAGTTTGACCGAGCCGTCGGGCAGGCTCACCACGCTCGGGGCATAGCTGGACCAGGGCCGGGCCACCTCGGGCACCGCGCCGATGGTGAACAGGTTGCGCTGGCCACCGCGGGTGGCGGCGGGCACGATCCCGATACCGAGGCCACGGACCACCGGAGCGGTCAGACGGGTCAGGATGTCGCCGGGGCCCAGGTCCAGAATCCAGCGGGCACCCGCCTCGTGCAGGTCGGTGATCTCGTCGACCCAGTCCACCTGGCTGACCAGGATGGCTTCGGTCATCTCGCGGGCGAGCTTGACGTCGATACCGACGGTCTCCGCCCACCGGCCGACAATGTCGATGCCGTCGGCCAGACGCGGGGTATGGAAACCGACCTCGACCTGCACCGGGTCGAAGACCGGCGCGAAGACCGCGCCACCGCGGACTTTGCTCTTACGCTCGGCTTCTTCCTTCTCAGCGATCTGGTTGCAGTACAGCTCGAAGCGCGACAGCTGCTCGGGCGTGCCGGTGATCACCACGGAACGCCGGCCGTTGCGGATCGACAGCACCGGGGGCAGTACCGTGCGCACGTCCTGGCTGAACTCCTGGAGCAGCTCGTAGATGCGCTCGGGTTCGGCGTTGGTCACCGACACCATCGGCGGCCGGTCACCCAGCACCGTGATGCCGCGGCGACGGGCCACCAGCGTGCCGGCCGCGCCGATCAGCTGCGCCAGGGCCAGCAGCTCCACGTCCTTGGCGCCCTTGGCGGCCAGCGCCTCGACGGCGAGCACGCCCTGCGAGTGCCCGGCCACGGCGACCGGCGGGGTTGCCGCGAGATCCATGCCCTGGCGGGCCAGCGCACGGATGGCCGCAATCTGGGTCAGCAGCACACCCGGCACCGACACCGCGGCCGAGGTCAGCTGCTTGTCGGACGGCACCGGCTCTTCGGCAGCCAGCGCGCGCACCCACTGCAGCGGCTCGAAACCGATGGGGCGAACCACGAGGAGTTCGGCGGCCACCGGCTCCAGCAGCAGCTCGGCCTCCCCGGCCAGCGTGGCGAGTTCCGACTCGATACCGGCCGAGGACACCAGTTCTTCGAGGGTCTCCAGCCAGGCGCTGCCCTGGCCACCGAAGGCGACCGCATAGGGCTCACCGGCGCTGAGCCGGTCGACGAGCGCGTGGGTGGAGTCGGCCTGCCGATCGTCGGATCCGGAGTCGTCGTTGCGTCCGGCGGAAACCCGGTCGTGTTCGTAGATCGTCACTGGCGCTATCTCCTCGGTGCTGCTGCGGTTCTGCAATGAAGTTCTCGCGGCTGGCTGTCGCGTGCGGTGTCTCAGGTGTGTCGTCTCGGGCGGTGTGGCTGCCCGGGCGACAGGCCAACGGCGATTCAGCGTCGAATCAGGTGAGGAATGCGGTTCCGTCGGTCGTCTCGTGACCGCGTCTCTCGCATTCCTGCCCTACTAAGAGTGGCATAAGAGCCGACGAGCGTTTTCCGTCCAGATTGGTTACTGGCGAGTTCTACGCATGGGTAACCGCCGGTAACGTCACGCGGTGTTCAGCGGGCGCTCAAGGCATTCGGGACAAACGTCCTGTTGGCAGGTGGTTACGGTCGAGTAGGCACAACTGCGCAGATCAAGGCAGTATTGTTATCGAATCGTTATCTAAATTTCTCGCCACTTCCGGCGCCGCGAACGAGCTGTGAACCAGCAGACATTCGAACCAATTCTGTCTAGCGAATCGCAGTGTGCCGCGCCAAAAGTTTGCTGGATTATCTTACTTCTCGGTAACTTTTTGCGCCGGCTATCGAGAACCGACGGTGACCACGCCGGTGGACTACTCCGCGACAGCGAGCCCGGACCGCATCGCACGCCGCGCCCTGGCCGAGACCACCGCGGGCACCAACTCAGCCATGCCAGCACAGGACCGACCGGCCTGACATTCGGCGAGCACCGCAGCAGTCGACTCGGTGAGGTGATCGATTGCCGGCGCCGTCAACCTCACGAGGTGAGCCATGACCCGGACACAGCCACGCTGATCCTCGGCCGCACCGACGAACGCCGCCAAGGCCGGGTCAGTCAACTCCACGGCACCGTCGACGACGCGGGCCAAACCACCCACGACGAGCGTGCGCACGTCGTCATCGTCGGGATCGAGACTCAAGGCCATTCCGCGGCGCTGCCACGCCGAGGCTTGCAGCCCCAGTGCGTCGGCCAGATCCTCGCCGCGCCGCAGGCTATCGAAAAATTCAGCGATGTGGGCCGAATTGAAACCCTTCGCCAATAGCTGGGTGATCGCCGTCAACTGGGCCAGATGCCGCTCGTCGTAATACGCCGAACGCCCGACACGACGCGGCGAGTCCAGCAACCCGCGTTCGCGATACGCCCGGATATTGCGGGCGCTGACGCCGGATACGCGGGCCAGGTCTTCAAGGCGGTACTCAACCAAGCCGACGTCCTCCGCATCGGACCGAAGAGCGATTCATGTCGACACCCTACCCCGCGAGCAATATCACGAGCGAATTTCAAACTCGAATATCGAGGTATCGACGAACTCCACTTACAACGCCACCAACTGGGGTTATGCCGAGCTCGTCAGGCGAAACTGGACACCGACACGCAGTTTCAGCCAACTACTCCAACCGCAGAATGCCGGGCCCGGTTTCAAATTCACAACGGCGACAAAGGAGTCCGTTGGCTTCGGCGTTCGCGGTACGGGAGCATGGACGTCTGCCCCGACAGAGAGATTCGACGAAAGGTGCCCGCGTGCGACCCTGGATCGTGTGGGCGACCGGGCTACTCGCTTACATCATCGCGGTACTCGACCGCACTACCCTCGGTGTCTCGGGACTGCAGGCCGCGGACAGATTTGCCGCCAGCCCCGGCGTGTTGTCGACGTTCGTCGTGCTGCAAGTCATCGTCTATGCCGCCGCCCAAGTGCCCGCCGGGTTGCTCTTGGACCGCTTCGGTTCCCGCGTCCTGATCGTCTGCGGCGCCGCCCTGATGACCACCGGCCAGCTCGTCCTCGCGCTCAGCGAGTCACTACCCGCGGCCATCGGGGCTCGGGCCGTCGTCGGCCTGGGCGACGCGCTCACCTTCATCTCGGTTCTGCGCCTGGTGCCCTACTGGTTCGAACCGGCGCGGGTTCCGTTGGTGGCCCAGCTGACCGGCATCTGCGGTCAGCTCGGTCAGGTCCTCTCGGCCGTCCCCTTCCTCGCGATTCTCACCGGGGCCGGGTGGACGCCGGCGTATCTGTCGGTCGCGGCCTTCGGACTGCTGGTGATCGTGCTGGTGCTGGCACTGGTGCGGAACACACCGCACGGATCGACCCTGACACCCGAACCGATCTCACTGCGCGCCACCTTGGCCCGCACGAAAACGGTCTGGCTTCGGCCGGGCACCCGACTCGGCTTCTTCACCCACATGGGCACCCAGTTCTCCGTGACGGTGTTCGCGTTGATGTGGGGTGTCCCGTATCTCACGGAGGCACAGGGCCTTTCCGCGACCGCCGCGGGCTCACTGCTGACCATCTCGGTGGCAGCCGCCATCACGGCCGGGATCATGATCGGCATCGTCACGGGCCGTCACCCGCACCGCCGGTCACGCCTGGTGCTGTGGATCATCGCCAGTAACGCACTGGTCTGGACCGTGGTGCTGGCCCTGCCCGGTCCGGCGCCGATGTGGTTGTTGGTGGTGCTCATCGTCGTCATCTCGGTGGGCGGTCCCGGCTCCATGGTCGGCTTCGACTTCGCGAGAACCTTCAATCCCAGCCACAACCTGGGTACCGCGCAGGGCATGGTCAACATGGGCGGTTTCCTGGCGGCGTTGTTGGTGATGCAGGCCATGGGCCTGATCCTGTCGGGCGAGGACAGCTACTCGTTCGCGTCGTTCCGGCTGGCCTGGTCCGTGCAATACGCGGTGTGGATCCTGGCCACGGTCGGAATCCTGATCACCCGTCACAAGACGCGACGCCTACTGGCCGCCGAACAGGAACGAATGCTGTTGGAAAGCTTCGAAACTCACCCGGGGGGCTGAGTTTCGAGACGTCGCTCGACGAGGGTCGCGGCACGCCGGTGCCCGACCGCGTCGAACCCTCCGACGACCACCACCGGCGCCGCGGTGATCACCAACAGGCACACCGCCATCGAGGTGCCCTGAGCGGCCAACACCACCGCCGCCACCAGCACGGCCGAGGCCACCACCAGCAACAGCAGGTGGACGATGTCGACCTGTCCCACCAGAAGCGAGTAGATGACGAACATCGACACCAGGTAAATGCCGACCGGGATCGCCACCGCCAGAACGGTCCCGGTGGAAGTCAGGTGCGATTCGCCGTCGACGTAGTAGGCCGCCACGTGTAATCCGGCACCGGTCGCCACGATGGCACCGAACACCGCCAGGTGCAGGTAGCCGTACCAGAACGAAAGCGTGCGCCGCGCATGCAGCAGATCGCCGGCCGGAACCAGGAAGTACACCCACCACATCCCGAACGTCAGCCCGATTCCCGCGGCCACCAACAAGATCGCGTCGGTGGACCAACCATGCTCGGCCACCGCAGCCGTCAGGGAGGCCACCGTACCGACAACCCCTTCACCCAGCGCGATGATCGCCAGCAACCCGTACCGTTCGGCCACGTGATGGGCGTGCCACGGGGTGCCCCCCATCAGCCGCTCGGCCAGCACCGGCCCACTCACCTCTACGACCATCAGAACCAGAGCAGTACAGAAGAAGACCGTGACCGAGGTCTGCACGAAGATCTGGACCACCCACCCGATCTGGGCGACGACGACCGCGCAGGCATACGTCAGGCAGGCCCGTCGACGTGGCGGATCCTGCGTGGCGGCGCGTAACCACTGCCCTACCAAGGCAATTCGCATCACCACATAGCCGGCCACCATCACCGCGTTGTCGACGTGCCCACCGTGTTCGATGGAGCTGAACACCGGAGGGATTCCGAGCGCCAGGATGAGCACGCCGACCATCTGAACCATGGTCGTCACGCGGTAGACCCAGTCGTCGGTGTCGTAGGCGGAGGCAAACCAGGTGAAGTTCATCCACGCCCACCAGATCGCGAACGCGGAGAACCCGAAACCCGCCAACCCGGCCGAGACGTGTCCGTCGGCCATCAGGTGCGCGAGCTGTGAGGCGGCCACCCCGAAAGCGATCACGAACGTCAGGTCGAAGAGCAATTCCAACGGAGTGGCGACCCGGTGGTGCTCGTGCGGGTCACGTCCGGACATCCGGCTCAACCGGTGGGTTTGCACCTGGTGCGGCCTCTCGTCGTTCAACCTGAGTCTCCCCTTCGTCGCCGTCGATGCATTCCATCGCACCAGCACGGTCGAAGTCCGCGAAATACAGGTAGTGCACTACTGATGTCACCGCCGCAGCGACGCCCGACCATGAGTGTGTGTCCAAGCAATTCACCTTGAACCTCCTCGGCGAGTTCGCCGTATACCGAGACATGGAGCCCTTGGTGTTACCGCCCTCATGTCGCCGGTTGGTGGCGCTGGTCGCGGTCAAGCGTCGCGAACTGCACCGCGGCTGGGTCTGCGACCTGCTGTGGCCGGGCAGCCCGCCCAACAAGGCGGTGTCCTCCTTGCGCTCGGCACTGTGGCGGTTACGTCCGGTGGGCGCCGACGCGCTGCTCGTCGTACGACACCAGTACGTCAGCCTGGCGCCCGAGGTGAAGGTGGACTGGCACGAGGCAATCGCACTGCACGACGCGATGGCGCCGGCCGAGGGACGTCCGGTACCGGCCATCACCCATCCGACGCTGCACCGGTTGTTGCGTAGCAAGGACCTGCTCGAAGGCTGGAGCGAACCATGGTGCAGCGCCGAACGCGACCGTTACCGAGCCATCCGGCGGTCGTTGTCGAGCAGCGCCGAGGCACCGCGGCCACTGACGCACCGCACCGGACGCTCTTACGGGGGGAGGCACCACAACGACAGCGCAGGGTGCCGGCCATGAGCGGCTTACTACTCAGCCTCGTCGCGGTCTGCGCGATCATCACCGCCCTGGGTGTGCATCACCTGCAGATCTGGCTGGAACGCTGGGCGTACGAGCGGCACGCCCAGGACTGACAGCCCTACACCGGGTCGAACGACGAGATCAGCCAGTTGCCGTCGATCTTGTTCATCCCGACCTTGACGGCGCTCACCGCGAAAGAGCCATCCGGGAGTTCCTGACTTGTCGTGGTCTGGTTGATGAACAACAAGACGACCGCAGACTCCGGCTTCACTTCGATCGCGGCGCCCTGCACGACTTTGGCGGTTGTCGTCACCTTCTTCTGCTGCGCAGCCGGGGTGACGATCTTCGTCGTGAAGTCGGTGTAGTACGAGCGGAAATCGCCCGTGAGGTGCGTCTTGGCCTTCGTGAAGTCCTGATCCAGGGTGTCTGGTGCGTAGGATAACAGCGCCACGGTGCCGTCGGACGCGGCCTGCACCACTGCGTCGGCAGCCTTGGTGCCGGTTTGTTGGTCCGGCTTGTACATCGTGAAATAGGAAACCAACGCCAATGCGGCCGAGGCGATCAGTGCCACGCCGAGGGCAAGTGGGACAGTCCTGCGCTTCAAGGCTTGCAGTGCACCACCGGACCGGCCGCCCGACTCGGCCGGTTCACCCTTTGTCTCGGCCTCGTCGGCACCGATTTCGTCGGCGGACTGAGCTGCTTCTTCGACCGTGTCTCGCTCGTCTTCGAACTTGGCGGTCGGCGACTCATCGGTCACGCGGGTGTCTTCATCCAACGTCACGGCACAAACTCAACTTTCGAGAGCTTCATCTGGTCACCATCTCGGTTCAGGGTCACGCTGAGGCGCCAGTTTCGCGGATCCTGCTTTGCGCCCGCGGCATTGGTGACGCGCGACGTCGCTGCGACCAGCACGACGGCAGAGTCATCGGTCATCGAATCGATCGCGGTGGCGTTCACCGTGGTTTCGGTGACGGCCTTCGATGATTCGGCCACCTTGACGAAATCGTCAGCAGTCGCCTGGAAGTCCTCTTTGAACTGACCAGTGGAGCTGTCGATGATGCGTTGGACATCCTCTTTGGCGTGATTGAAATCCAGCGACATGAGGGTGACCACCCCTTGCCGGGCCGCCGCCGAGAATTCTGCTGCCCGCCGCTGATCAGCCAAGGCATTGCGATGGTGCCAGAACATGAAGCCGCTGGCCGCCAGCAGCATCAGTATGAGCACGATCGAGACGCCGGCCGCCAGAAATTTCCAGAAGCGGCCACTCGGCCACGAAACACCTCGACGCGCCTTCTCGCCGGAAGCTTCGGCAGTCGGCGTCTCAGGTTCTTCGACCGTCTGCTTCTCCGGTTCGGACGAGTCCACCTCATCGCCGGCGGACTCGACATCGGTGGCAACGGGCTCTGCATCGTCAGGCTCGTTACCGTCAGAATCGTTACCGTCAGGCTCGGCATCGGGACCGTTCTGCTCCGCGGCCTTCTTTTGAGCGGCGGCCTCGTTGCGCAACCGAATGGCACGAGCCCTGGCCCGTGCGGCCGCCGCCACGGCCTCGGCCTCGGCGGCCTCGGCTTCGGCCTGCTCGACCAGATCGAGGGCATCGCCATGCGATGCGTCATCTTCGCTAGTATCGATCACCGGCGACGAAGGCTTGCGGGACGGCATGCCGACCTCCTGTCCGTTCAGCAGCCTGCTTAACGAGAATTACGTTATCAGTTTGCGGTAGTGACCCGAGAGTACATCATTGACATCGGGCCTTTAAATGTCCATTTAGCTGCGGAAATGGTGTTTACGGGCTGTGCCCGAAATTAAGCCGGACCGGCTGAGATCCGCACCTCAAGCAGGTTCTTCATCACCTTGCCGGTCGCGTTGAGCGGCAGCTCGTCGAGGAATTCCACGTAACGCGGCACCTTGTAGCCGGCCATGCGCTCGCGGCTCCAGGCGATCAGCTCCTCGGCATCGGGCGCCTCGGTGCCCGGCTCGTCGCGCAGCACCACAAACGCCTTGCCGACCTGCCCCATCCGCTCGTCGGCCACCCCGATCACCGCGGCCTGCGCAATTGCCGGGTGCTCGAGCAGGAACCCCTCGATCTCGGCCGGGTAGGCATTGAAACCGCCGACGATGAACATGTCCTTCTTGCGGCCGACGATCCGCAGGCGACCCGTATCGGTGAACTCGCCGAGATCCCCGGTGTGCAGCCAGCCGTCGGCGTCGATCGCCTCGGCGGTGGCGGCCGGATCGTCCAGGTAGCCCTGCATCACGTTGTATCCCCGGACCAGCACCTCATGGTCGTCGGCGACACGCACCTCGACATCGGCACACGGCACGCCGGCGGTGGTCGCCACATCCTCAGCGCTGTCGCCGGGCCGGGACAACGTCACGTTGCCTGCCTCGGTGAGGCCGTAGCCGGTCATCAACGTCTGGAAAGGCAATTCGTCGCGGATGCGTCGGACCAACTCCACCGGGATGTCGGCAGCTCCGGTCACGGCCGCTCGCAGCGTCGCCAGTCGGTCCCGATCGGTCACCGCCAGCAGCGAGTGATACAACGTCGGAGGTCCGGGCAGCATCGTGATGCGTTCGCGCTCAATTAGTTCCACGACCCGGTCGACGTCGAACACGGCAACCGGAAGCATCGTCGCACCCCGCAGGAACGATGCGACCAAGCCGGCCTTCAACCCGAAAGTGTGGAAGTACGGGTTGATCATCAGGTAGCGGTCGCCCTGGCGCAGGTCGGCGAGCGTCGCCCACTCCTCGTAGGCCCGCAGCGTCTGGCGATGGTTCATCATCGCCCCCTTGGGCCGGCCGGTGGTGCCCGAGGTGAAGATGACATCGGCGATATCGGTGGGCGCCACGTCGCGGGTGAACGGCGTCCCGCTACTCAAGAAGTCCGACTTCAGATCGATGACGGGCACATCGAGATCCGTTCCGGAGAACGCGAAATCCTGCCCCAGGAAACCTTTTTGGACCAGCACGGCCTTGGCGCCGCTGCGCGCGACCACGTCGGCGGCCTCATCGGCCTTGAACCGGGTGTTGACCGGGACCAGGATGCCGCCGGCGGCCATGATCCCGAATGCGGAGATGATCCACTCGGCCGAGTTGGGGGCCCAGACCGCGACCCGGTCCCCTCTGTCGACGCCCAACTCGGCGAACGCACCCGCGGCTTTCCGGATGCGTTCGCCGAGCTCGGCGAATGAGAGGCGCAGCGGACCGTCGACCCCGACCGGACTGTCGCCATAGTCGACCCCGACCGGACTGTCGCCATAGTCGACCCCGACCGGACTGTCGCCATAGTCGACGACCGCCTCCGCGTCGCCGAACCGGTCCGCTGCACTCAAGACCATCTCGGGGATGGTCTGCCAGAATGTCACTCGTTACGTGGTGACGAGCCGACCGAGGTTGCCACCCATGATCTTGGCCTGGTCCTCGACCGACAGGTGCTCCAGCGCGGTCACGTAGTGAGTCGGCTCGGCCAGACCCTCCGGGTGCGGCCAGTCGGAGCCGTACAGCACCTGGTCGACGCCGATCAGGTTGATCAGGTCGTCGATGCCCTCCTCGTAGAAGGGGCTGACGTAGATGCGGTTCTTGATCTCCTCGATCGGATTGCCCAAGAACGCTTCCGGCGCCTTCTTGTACACCTCGGCCATCGAATCCAGCAGCGGGAACATCCACTTCGAGCCGGCCTCGACGATGCCGACCTTCAGCTTGGGGTGCCGGAACAGCGCGCCGTGAATCACCCACGAGGCCACCGCATCCTGGATCGGACGCCACTCGTTGAGGATCGACATCGCGTTGGTCTGGAACGGCAACATCTCCTGTACCGTGCCATCCCATTCCGAGGTGTAGCGCGAGTAGCCACTGTCACTGGAGTGCATGCCGACGAACACGTCGTGGTGCACGACGCGCTCCCAGAACGGGTCGAACTCGGGCAGTGCGAACGAGCGCGGGCCGCGGAAGCCGGGCACCGGGGCAGGGCGGATCAGGATGGCGCGGGCGCCACGCTTCACACACCACTCCAGCTCCTCGATCGCCTTCTCGACGATCGGCAGGGTGATCACCGGGGTGGTGAAGATGCGGTTCTGGTAGTTGAAGCCCCACACCTCGTCCAGCCACTGGTTCAGCGAGTGGATGATGACGTGGATTGCGACCGGATTGTCCCGCAGCCGCTCCTCGATGAGGCTGGCCAGCGTCGGGAACATCAAAGAGCGGTCGACGCCCAGTTCGTTCATCAGCTCCAGGCGCGGCTCCGGCTCGAAGAAGGCCGGGATGGAGCGCATCGGCTCGCCGAACAGCTCACGCTTGCTCTTGCCGTCCGGGTTGCCGAACTTGAAGTATTCCTCCCACGCGCCCGGCTTGGCGACATGCGAGAACGTCGGGTTCGGGATGTAGTTGCTGATGTGTCCGTCGATCGCGATCTTGGTGCGGCCGTTGACCTCGACGTACTGGACGATGTCCTTGTACTCCTTGGGGAGGTACTTGGTCATCGCCTCCGGCGGCTCGTACAGGTGGTTGTCCGCGTCGAACAGCGGAAACGGAATGTCGACCCTATGCGACAGTTGTCCCATGGAAAACTCCTTTGCAATTCGAGAGAATCATATTCTCAGTTGCTGGCCGCCGCAATGCCCCGGCGCACCAAAACGCGTGCTCACCGTGCGATCGCGGCGATCTCCTGCCTGATGACGAACTTCTGCACCTTGCCGCTGGCCGTTCGGGGAAAGTCCTGCGCCAGATGTAACTCTTCCGGCCACTTCTGGCGCGCCACCCCGGTGGCTTCGAAATATGCCCGCACCTGATCGAGGGTCGGCATCGTGCCGCCGTCACGCAGGCGCAGAACTGCGGCCACCCGCTCGCCGAGCCGCGCGTCCGGCGCGGCGACCACGATCGCCTCCACGACGTCGGGTAGGCCGAGCAGTACCTCCTCGACCTCGAGTGCGCTGATGTTCTCGCCACCGCGGATGATCAGGTCGGTGGTGCGGTCGGTGATGGTCAGGTACCCGTCCTCGTCCAGCACGCCGATGTCGCCGGTGCGATACCAGCCGTCGGCGTCGAAATGCTTTGCCGTCAGGGCATCGTCGGTATAGCCGAGACACAGATCTGGTCCGCGGCTGAAGATCTCGCCATCGGGCCCGAGCCGGATCTCGACGCCCGGCCGTACGTTGCCGTCGGTGAACAGGCGCTTGGCTTCCGGCGCCGAGGCGCCCGACCCCGTGATCGAGGGATGCTCGGTGCTGCCGTAGGACCGGAACACGAACAGGCCCAGATCGGCGAGCCTGCGGGTGACCGCGGCAGGCACAGTCGAGCCGCCCAGACCGACGGTGGTGAACCGGGCCAGATGCCGGTCGTTGAAATTCGGGTGGTCCATCAGGCTGGTGACGAAGTAGGGCGGTCCGCCGCCGATCGAGAGCTCGTCCCGCTCGATCAGCTCGAGCACCTTGCCGGGATCCCAGACGTCGCACAGATCGATCGGAGCGCCTTCGAGCACGGGAATGAGGAAGGCGCCGACCATGCCGATGAAATGCCCGACGGGCGTGGCGGTGAGTTGTCGTCCCCGGTCCGGCGGGTAGTTCTCCAGGAGTTGGCGGGTTTCGAAGCCCAGCGTCTGGTGACTGTGGATGACGCCCTTGGGCTCACGGGTGGTCCCGGACGTGAAGGCGATCAGGGCCGGCGCCGCCGGATCGGCGGTCAGGGTGCCGCTCATCGGCTCGTCGGCCAGGAGGTCGTCGAAGGAAGCCTGACCCCCGTCACGCTCCTCGCGCGAGCGCTCGTCGACCAGGCCGACGATCGGTACATCCGCGCACAGGTCCGGCTGAAACCTCATGCGGCCGAACTGCTCGGTGGTGATGAACACCTTCGGCTTCGCCGTGGCCAGGATGTGGCCGAGTTCCCGTGACCCGTAGAAGTGCACGATCGGCACGGTCACCGCGCCGAGGAACGCCGACGCCCAGAACGTGGCGGCCGCCTCCATCCAGTTCGGCAGCTGCATGGCCAGGACGTCGCCGGGGCCGACGCCACGGGCGTGCAGCCCGGCAGCCAGCCGTCGGGCGGTGTGCTCAACCTCGGCGAACGTGCCCACGTACGGACGGGTCGCCGAGTGCACGCAGAAGCCGGCATCGGGGCTGGCCGCGAGCCCGTCGGCCAGCATCTGGCCCAGGGTTTCGGGTCGCCACCAGCCTTCTTCGACGTACCGTTTGGTCAGCTCAACGGGGATGTCGCGCACACCGATGATGCTATTCTCACCAAACGAGAATGCCAATCCCGAAACTGGAGAACGTTTGATGGTCGACCTCGAAATCGACGGCGAACTGGCGATCATCACGATCGACCGGCCACAGGCGCGCAACGCCATCTCGCTGGACACCATGGACGCGCTGAACAAGGCGCTCGACGGGGCCGTCGGCGCGTCGGCGTTGGCCATCACCGGTGGCGGTGATCGCGCGTTCGTCTCCGGGGGCGACCTGAAGGAACTAGCCGCGTTGCGCACCGAACTCGAGGCCTCCGAGATGGCCTGGCGTATGCGCACGATCTGTGACCGCATCGCCGGTTTCGACGGTCCGGTCATCGCTGCGCTCAACGGGCACGCCCTGGGCGGCGGGGCCGAGGTCGCGGTGGCCGCCGATATCCGGATCGCCGCCGACGACATCAAGATCGGCTTCAACCAGGTGGCGCTGGCCATCATGCCGGCCTGGGGCGGTGCCGAGCGGCTCGCCAATCTGGTCGGACGCAGCCGGGCGCTGCTGCTGGCCGGAACCGGCCGGATCCTCGGTGCCCGGGAAGCCGAACAGGTCGGCTTGATCGACCAGGTGGTCCCCCGCGCCGAGTTCGCCGAGACCTGGCGCTCGACGGCACAGCTGCTCTCGCGGCGTCAGGCCGGTGAGGTCAAGCGGGTCGTCAACGGCGTGTCCACCACCGAGGCGGTCTCCGCCTTCGCCCGGCTGTGGTGCTCCGAGGAGCACTGGACCGCCGCGGACAAGGTGATGAACAAAGGGAAGTAGGGCTCAACCGCTCAGTTCACGGACTGGATCACTGCCGTCCCAGCCCTCGCTCGCCTGGCGCACGAAGGCGGCCATACCACCCGAGGCGTCGGTGAGTTCCATGATCTCGACGATCGCGGCGCCGATCGGTGGTTCGAAGTAGGAAAAGCGCACCCCGTCCTCGCCCCCAGCCCACACCTGCGGCCACCCGGCCGCGGCGAGGGCGGCCATGGCCTGGTCATAATCGTCTGCCCAGTAGGCGAGTTGGTGAAAGCCGCCACCGGTGGCGGCGATGAACTCGGTGAAGATGCTCGGGCTGTCGTCGAGCTGTTGGATCAACTCGATCTGCAGGTCGCCGTTGTTGGACAGTGCCAGCGACAGCCGCACCTCGCACGGTTGGCCGCGGTAGGTGACGCGCTGAGGCAGGTCACGGATGACGAACCACGGACCGACACCCATCTGCAGCCATCGAGAGATCGCATCGTCGAGATCCGTGACGACATATCCGATCTGACGAATTTCACCGGGCAATACGGGGGCCATCCCGAAAGCCTATCGAGAGCCGGTTCTCACTAGACGAGAATCGCATTTCCAGTTATCGTCAGCGACGTGTCAACACAGATCGCTCTGGCGCCCGAGATCTCCACCTGGCCTGACGAGAACCCGCAGCTGATCGGCAGCAAATGCGGCAACTGCGGGGCCGCCGTCTTCCCGGTGCAGGACCACTGCCCCAAATGCAGCAGCGCCGATACGGCCGACATCCTGCTGCCCCGCCGCGGCACCGTCGTCGCGTGGACCACGCAGGGCTTCCCGCCCGGCGCGCCGTATGCCGGCCCGACGGGCAAGGACTTCGTCCCCTTCGGCGTCGGCCTGGTCGAACTCGCCGACGAAACCGGCCCGGTCATCCGCGTCGAAGGCCGGCTGACCGAAAACGATCCGGCCAAGCTGCAATTCGGCCAGGAGGTCGAGCTGACCATGATCCCGTTCACCACCGATGAAGACGGCAACCAAGTTGTCACCTTCGCCTTCCAGCCGGTGTAGAGAGAGGCCAACGACATGACCAACGACGTAGCCATCATCGGCGTCGGCCTGCATCCGTTCGGCCGCTTCGACAAGCCCGCGGTGCAGATGGGCGCCGAGGCCATCCGGTTGGCCCTGGCCGACGCCGGCGTGGAGTGGAAGGACATCCAGTTCGGGTTCGGCGGAAGCTATGAGGTGTCGAATCCTGACTCGGTGACCCGTCTGGTGGGACTGACCGGGATCACGTTCACCAACGTGTTCAACGCGTGCGCCACCTCGGCCAGCGCGATCCAGCAGACCGCCGACACGATCCGCCTCGGCAAGTACGACATCGGCGTGGCCGTGGGTCTGGACAAGCATCCCCGTGGTGCGTTCACCGACGACCCCGCCAAGCTGGCCCTGCCCCAGTGGTACGCCCAGAACGGGCAGTTCGTCACCACCAAGTTCTTCGGCATGAAGGCGAACAAGTACCTCCACGATCACGGCATCAGCCAGGAGACCCTGGCCCGGGTGGCCAACAAGAATTTCCGTAACGGCGCGAAGAACCCGAATGCGTTCCGCCGCAAGGAGATCTCGGTCGAGGAGATCCTGAATTCACCGGCGCTGAACTATCCGTTGACCCAGTACATGTTCTGCGCACCCGACGAGGGCGCGGCGGCGGTGATCATGTGCCGCGCCGACATCGCCCACAAGTACGCAGACAAGCCGGTCTTCGTGCGCGCCAGCGAGATTCGCACTCGGACGTTCGGCGCCTACGAGGTGCATGCCACCTCCGCGCCCCCGGAAGCCGACGTGGCGCCGACCGTGTACGCGGCGAAGGCCGCCTACGAGATCGCCGGCATCGGCCCGGAGGACGTCGACGTCGCCCAGCTTCAGGACACCGATGCCGGGGCCGAGGTGATCCATATGGCCGAGACGGGACTGTGCGCCGACGGCGAGCAGGAGAAGCTGCTGGCCGACGGCGCCACCGAGATCGGCGGCTCGATCCCGATCAATACCGACGGCGGACTGATCGCCAACGGTGAACCGATCGGAGCCTCGGGTCTGCGCCAGATGCACGAGTTGGTACGCCAGCTACGCGGTGAGGCCGGCGACCGGCAGGTGCCGGGCAACCCGCGCGTCGGCCTGGCCCAGGTCTACGGCGCCCCCGGGACCGCTTCGGCGACCATCCTGTCGCTCTAGACTCGCGGGGATTCCTCTGCGCAAGCAATAGCGCGCAGTCAAGCCGCCACTCAATGTGGCGGCTTGACTGGTTTCAACGGTACGCGGTCCGGCCCCCTCCCGTGACTGCGGGTCGCCGTTGTGGGAGACGATGAACCGCAGGGACTTTGCCTTTACAGATGTTGGAAGAAGTGTCAGGCTCAACATGCCAGCCCCCGACCTGACCGCGAGGAGTCTGCGATGACGGAGCATGCCAGTTTCTGCAGCATCTGCGAACCACTGTGCGGATGATCGCGATCATGGACGGTGAGGCCAACGTCAACGCGCTCGATCCGGGCCGGCCAGAAACACTCGAGCGACTCAGCGGCACCGCGCACACCAGCCGAGTCCCGGTGTGCGTCCAAGCTGTCCGTGCGACCGCCGACGCCATCCCGCCCGGATGACCCCGTGGGGACGGTTCGGTGTCGCGCTGCACACCGACAGCGCCGAACTCGTGGTCGCCGCCATGCCGCTTGGGCACCTGCGCAACCCGGTGACCGACGCGGTCGCCCTCGGCCCCCTTGCCGTGCTCGCCGACTTCGCGGCAGGTCTGGTCAACTACCACCGCCGCAGCACCGGCGAGTGGACCGTGACAGGCGAACTCAATCTCGAGTTCACCCCCGATGCGCACGCGGTCGTCGCCGGCAACCCGGACATCCCTGCCATTGCCACTGCGGTTCCGATCGGCGGACGGGCCGCCACCTCGCTGAGCGAATGCCGGATCACGTACGGAGACAACGTTATCGGAACTGCAACGGTTCGTTCTGTACATTTCACGCCAGACGGCGAGCTGTCCCATGATCTGGACCTGCACTCCCGCGACGAAGAGCCTCGCGACCTCGCGACCATCATGTCGCTGTCCGTGATCGCAGCCGCGGACGGGCCGCCGCTGCTGCGGCAGGACCCACACCCGGAGATCAACAATCCGCTCGGGGTGGTGCACGGCGGTGTCGCCGCAACCGGACTGGAGCTGGCGTCCTCGGCGTTGCTACACACCACCGGCGGCGCGAACCTGCGCACTGCGACGATGCAGGTCACCTACCGCTACCCGTTTCTGGCCGGCGCCGAGTCGCACTACACTGCCCGTCCGGTGCGATTGGGGCGCAGCAGCGGCAGCACCGACAGCACCGCGATCGGCGCCGATGCCCGGCCTGCCATCACCGCCAGGATCACCGCGTACCGCTGAAGTCGCCCAGGAGAATTCATGGCCACCGCCCCAAATCAGTTCGATCATCATTCCGCTATGCACGCCGCCGACCCGGTATCGGCCTATCGCGACATCCGTGCCGGCACCGGCATGGTGTACAGCGAGCTCTACGGCGGGTTCACCGCTCTCGCCCGCCATGCCGACATCACCGCGGTCGCCGGCGACCACGACCGGTTCTCCAGCGCGTTGGAGCTCCCCGGTGGCGACGGGCTGGGCGGTGGGATTACGTTGCCCCATAACCCCGCTGCCACCCGGATGTCCATGGCGGAGACCGACAACCCACAGTGGCGCGGACTGCGCAAGCGGGTCAACCCCAAGTTCAAACCGGAGCCGATGGCGGCCTTCGAGGCGCGGGTGCGTGCCATTACCACCGATTGCATCGACCGGGTGATCGACGCGGGGCACTGTGATCTGGTGTTCGACATCTGCAGTCCGGTACCGGCCATCGCCACGCTGGAGTACCTGGGACTGCCAACCGAGGACTGGTTGCGCTACGCCACCCCGATCCATGCTTCCACGTACACACCGCGCGCACCGGGTCATCCCGCGTTCGAGGCCCTGTCGGCCGATTTCGCCTGGATTTTCGATCGGATCCGGACCGAGATCGGTGCCCGGCGCGTGGATCCCGGTGCCGAGGACCTGATCTCGTACCTTATGCAGCCCGCGGAGGACGGCTCGTACCTGAGCGACGACGACGTCTTCGAGCTCATCTACACCATGCTGGCCGCCGGGGTGGACACCGCGACGTCGCTGCTGTCGGCGGCGTTTCTGCACCTGGATACGCACCCCGCAGACCGGCGTCGGCTGATCGAGGATCCCGAGCTGATCGGCGTCGCGTGCGAGGAGTTCCTGCGGTATTACAGCCCAGCTCAGGCCACGGCCCGGACCGTCTCCGGAGACGTCACCGTTGGCGGTACCACCTTCCGCCGCGGCGACCGAATTTTGCTGCCCTGGGCCTCAGCCAACCGGGACGAGGCGGTGTTCGAACGACCGGACGATTTCGTGGTCGACCGAAAACCGAACCGGCACATCGCATTCGGCCATGGCATCCATCGCTGCGTCGGGGCTCCACTGGCCCGGCTGGAATTCATCGTCGTGGTCGGGGAGGTGCTGCGCCGGATGCCGGACTATCGGGTCGACAGGACCGCGGCGCCGACGTACCCCGACGTCGGATTGATGTACGGGCACGAGCGCATGCCGGCGCGTTTCAGCGCCCGAGGAAGTTCGGGCTAGTAGTACGGGACAGGAAAACTGAACCCCGAGTTCACGCCGAGACAAACATGATTCGCGCATCATCACAGTGCCGCAGGCATTGCGCTTCTCCGGCCGGTTCGGCGGGCTCCGCTATGCGCCCGCGGCGGCCATCTGCACGGCGACGCCGGTGATGAATCCGCCGTCCACCTGGATGTCCTGCCCATTGACCCATCGCGCTTCCGGGGAGCTCAGGAACGCGATCACCGGGGCGATGTCGTTGACATCGCCGTGCCGCCCGACCGTGCTGCGGACGTAGTCGAGAGTGTCCTTGCCCATGGTCGCTTCGAAATCTTCGAGGATTGGCGTGTGCACCGGGCCGGGACTGACGGTGTTGACCCGGACTCCGTACTCTTCCCATGCCGTCGCCGCGAGCTGACGGGCATAGATGATGGCGGCCTCTTTCGAGGTGCTGTACACCGGGTAGGCCGGATCCTGGGTCGCCTGCCATTCCGCAATGGCGTCAGCATCGGTGGCGCTGAGCAGCCCGCTGAGCGCAGCGATCCGGTTGGGCCAGGCGATCCCCGCGGTCGACGCCACGCCGACGATCGCGCCACCACGCGACATCCGGGGCAGCAGACCCTCGGCCATCAGCCGGAAGCCCAGATAGTTCACCGTCAGCACGTCCAAAGCCGGTGCCGTACCAGGCAAGCCGGCGACGTGCGCGAGCACATCCCACCCATCGCCGAGGCTTTCGACGAGATCCTGGATCGAGGCCGGATCACGCAAATCACACACCCGGCGCTCCGCCGCCCTGGCCTCCCCCTGCCGAAGGTCGACCGCCACCACATGATGACCGCGGTCGTGCAGGAGTTCGGCGGTCGCCGCACCGATGCCTGAGCCGGCACCGACGACGACAACCTTCAACTTCGTTGCCATTGCTTGAGATCCTCTCGAATTTCACCGCTCGAAGCAGCAGACACAGCGTGACACTTTTCGGCAAAATTGTAAACTGCGCCCGTACGAAATCGGGACCGACCACGGAGGCAAGAAATGAAACTCGGTCTGCAGTTGGGGTACTGGGGTGCTGAGCCGTTGGCCAATGCTCCCGAGCTCATCCAGGCAGCGGAAAACGCCGGATACGATTCGGTTTTCACCGCAGAGGCGTGGGGATCGGATGCTTACACCCCACTTGCTTGGTGGGGTGCGGCGACACGTCGAGTTCGGCTGGGAACATCGGTGGTGCAGATGTCCGCACGTACCCCGACCGCGTGCGCGATGGCCGCACTGACCCTGGACCATCTGTCCGGCGGTCGGCACGTACTGGGCCTGGGCGTCTCCGGTCCGCAGGTGGTCGAGGGCTGGTACGGGCAGCCGTTCGCAAAACCGTTGGCTCGCACCCGTGAATACATCGGCATCGTCCGCCAGGTGCTCGAACGCCAAAGCAAGGTCAGCAACTCCGGGCCGCATTACCCGTTGCCGCTCACCGGGGAGAACACCACCGGTAAGGGAAAGACGCTCAAATCGATCACCCATCCACTGCGCGCAGACCTGCCGATCCTGCTAGGCGCCGAGGGGCCCAAGAATGTGGCACTCGCCGCCGAGATCTGTGACGGCTGGCTGCCGATCTTCTACAGCCCCAAGCTTTCCGACACCTACAACGAATGGCTTGATGAGGGGTTCGCCCGGCCGGGAGCCCGCCGCAACCGTACCGACTTCGAGGTCTGCGCCAGCGCCAACGTCGTCATCACCGATTACCGCACCGCGGTGCTGTCCGCGATGAAGCCGCACCTGGCGCTGTACCTGGGCGGGATGGGCGCCGAAGACAGCAACTTTCACGCCAATGTGTTCCGCCGGATGGGGTACGGCGAGGTTATCGACGATGTGAGCCGGCTGTTCCGCAGCGGCGAAAAGGACAGGGCTGCCGAGATCATTCCCGACGAGCTCGCCGACGAAGCTGCCATCGTCGGCGACGCCGACTACGTGCGCAAGCAGATCGGAATGTGGGAGGCCTCCGGGGTCACCACAATGGTGGTCGGCTGCCGCACCGCTGACCAGATCCGCGAGATCGCCGCGCTGTTCTAGCCGACCTGCTGGGGGTGAAACTCCGCACCACACAGACGTTTCACCTCCAGCCGTACTCAGCCCAGGTACACGGACTGCGGGGCCTGGAAGGCGGCGAGGCCCTCCGGCCCCAGTTCCCGTCCGATTCCACTGCTTTTGATGCCTCCGAACGGGCTGCCGTAGTCGATGTTGTAGAAGTTCACTCCGACCGTGCCCGTCCGGATCTTGAACGCCACGTCCTTGGCACGCTCGGCATCTGCGCTCCACACGGTGCCACCGAGCCCGTAGTCAGAGTCGTTGGCGATCCGAATCGCCTCGTTCTCATGGTCGTACGGGATCACCGACAGCACCGGACCGAAGATCTCCTCGCGGGCGATCGTCGCATCGTTGGAGACATCGGCGAAGATGGTCGGCGACACATACCAGCCCTTGTCCAGGCCGACGGGACGGTCGCCACCGCAGACCAGCCGCGCCTCGTCCTTACCTTTCGCGATGAAGCCCTCCACCCGTTCCCGCTGACGCTCGCTGACCAACGGGCCCAGCAACGTCGACGGATCGTACGGATCACCCAGGGGCAGAGCTGAAATCAGGCCCTTGAAGGCATCGATCACCTCGTCGTACCGCGAAAGCGGTGCCAGCACCCTGGTCCCGAGCATGCAGGTCTGCCCACTGTTGACCAGCGTGGCGGGGAACATCCCGAAAATCTGGCTCTGCAGATCGGCGTCGTCGAGGATCAGAGTCGCCGACTTGCCACCGAGTTCGAGGGTGACCGGCCGCAGCAGCCGGCCGCAGACCTCGCCTATCGCGCGGCCGGCGCGCGTCGAGCCGGTGAAGGCAACCTTGTCGACACCGGGATGGCCGACCAGGTACTCCCCTACCGCGGGACCACCGGTGACCACGTTCACCACGCCCGGCGGCAAACCTGCCTCGTCGACCGCCTCTGCGACCGCCAACGCATCCAGGACTGTCTCAGGTGCGGGTTTGAGTACAACAGTGTTCCCCGCAGCCAGTGCGGCGGCCAGTTTGAAGAAGATCAGCGTCTGCGGGAAGTTCCACGGCACGATCGCGGCGACCACCCCGAGGGGGATCTGGCGCACGACAGTCGTTCCGCCGGTGCTCGATTGGCGCTCTTGCACCTCAGGCTGCTCGCGGATCAGTTTGGCGTAGTAGCGCAGCAGCCCGGCCGGTGCGACAGCTTCGCTGCCGGCCGCCACCGTGGTGGGCATGCCGTTCTGCATGGTGACCAGGTTGGCGATCTCGGCGCCGCGCCGCTCCATCACTTCGGCGAATCGATCCAGCGCGTCGGCCCGCCGAGCGGCACCCCAGTAGGCCCAGCCCGTCGGGTCGTCGAAGGCACGCTTCGCGGCACCGACCGCGGCATCGACGTCGGCGCGTGAGCACTCCGGCGCGGCACCCACGACCTCCTCGGTCGAAGCGGAGATGATCTCGAATCGCCCGGAACCCTCGGCTGCCCGCCAGGCTCCATCGATGAAGATCTCATTGTCTGCTCGCGTCAAGTTTCTCGCCCCCCTCTGGTGGCTTCGTTGGTTACTGCGTCGATGCGCACGGCGATACCGTTGAGCACGGACATACCGGCAAGCCGCTCCAGGTCGGCGCTCCTACTCGAGGCCAGTTCGTTGACATTGGCGCCGGACAGGCGGTTGGCCAACTGCCAGCCGCCCCGGTGTCCCCAACCGTGCGGGATCGCCAGCGTGCCCGCATTGACATCTTCAGTGAGCACCACGTCGGTCTCGATCGAGCCGTCACTGGAACTGATCCGCACCCGGCCGCCGTCGGTGACTCCGGCGGCAGCGGCGTCCTCGGGATTGATCCGTGCCTGATGCCGCCGGTCGCCCTTCATCAGCGTGGGACTGTTGTGCATCCACGAGTTCTGCGAACGCATTTCGCGCATCCCGATCGCCATCAACGGGTAGTTCGGGTCATCCGGGTGGTTGGCACCGAGCCGGCCGATCTCCTGGTTGATCTCCGGCACGTCGAGCATGACCCGGCCACCGGGATGGCAGACAGTCTCTGCCAGGATTCCGGTCGGTGCATGTTCAGCCAGAACGATGCCGTGCGGATTCTCGCGCAGCTTACGCGGATTCAGCCCGCCCCGGCGCAACCCGAACCGATCACCGTACGGCCCGACGCGGATCAGCAGGTCGATCATCTTCCGGGGCGTGAGGCGCATGATCCCGCGCCGGTCCAGCCACGACATCACGCCGTTCAGCCGTTCCAGCGGGCCGGTGGCAAAGATCGCCAGCTTCATCCGGCGGGCCAGGTCGGCGAAGACCTCCCACTCGTTGCGAGCCTCGCCATAGGGCTCCAGCACCGCCGCGGTGGTCTGCATGAATACGGTGGGGGCACACGCTGCGAAGCCAAAGGGCACGTCTTCACGTTCCAGGAACGTGGTACTGGGCAGGATGTAGTCGGCATGCTTGTTGGTCTCGTTGACGTAAAGATCCAGTGCGACAAACAGATCCAACTCAGCGAACGCCGCTTCGAGGTCTGGACCGTTCGGGACGGTCAGCACCGGGTTGCCCGCCGTGACGAACAGCGCCCGCAGCTGCCCCTCGCCCGGGGTGCGGATCTCATCCGCCATCACCGCGGCCGGGAAGGTGCTGATCACCTCGGGCATGTCTCCGATCCGGGAGCGGGCCTGGTTATAGGTGAGTTTGCCGGTCCGCTCGCCGAGCTCCTCAAGCGGAACCACACCCTTGGCGAACAGCAATCCGCCTGGGCGGTCCAGGTTTCCGGTGACGATGGCCAGCGCGTCGAGGAGGAAGGACACCAGCGTGCCGTGCCGCCCCAGACACGCCCCGGTCCGCCCGTACGTCGCGGCCGTTGGCGCCGCGGCGAAATCACGCGCCAGGCTTCGCAATACCGTCGGGTCCACGCCGGTGCGCTCTTGGGTGGCCTCGGGGGGAAACCTCTCGGCGATCCGGCGCAGGTCGTCACATCCGTCGGTCTGGGCGGCCAGTGCACTCTCGTCGGCCAGATTCTCACCGAAGATCACGTGCAGCATGGACAGCAGCAGCCAGGAATCCGAGTCCGGCCGGACCGCGAGATGCTCATGGGCGCGGGCGGTCTCGGTGCGCCGCGGATCGACCACGACCACTCGGCCGCCGCGCTTCTTGATGGCCGAGAGGTCGTCCTTGATCCGGGGGGCCCTTAGCAGGCTGCCGTGAGACACCAGCGGATTGGCGCCGAGCATGAACAGGAAGTCGGTGCGCAGCAGATCCGGGAACGGGATCTGACTCGCCGCGCCGTAGAGGAACTTGCTGGCCACCAGCCTGCTGTTGATGTCCTGCGAGGACGACGAGTACTGGTGGTGCGATCCCAGCCTCGCCAGGAACAGGCCCGACCACAGCCCGGTGGCGTACCCGAACGCGGTCGGATTGCCGAAATACTGACCGATCGCGCCACCACCGTGCTGTCCGAGCACGCGCTGAAGTCGCGCTGCGATGTCGTCGAGCGCGGTGTCCCAGTCGACCTGCTCGAATGCCCCGTCCGACCGCCGGCGCAGGGGATAGAGCACCCGATCGGGATCGTTCTGCACCTCGCTGAAGGCGATACCTCGCGGGCACGCCCGCCCCCGGGACAGCGGGTTGTCGGGATCAGGCCGGATCGATTCGAGCCGGCCATTCTCGACGGTGGCGATGATCCCGCACATCGGTTCGCAGATCCGGCAGTACGTGACGTGCTGTTCGATCGTCATGACAACTCCTATGTCCGGCTCAACGGCAGCGGGTCATCGGTGGCGATCGCCAGTTCGGGCAACCGCTCCATGAGCTTGCGGGTCGTCGCTGCGAGCTCGAGGCGGGCCGGCTGATTGCCCAGGCAGATGTGGGTGCCGAAACCCAAGGTGAGGTCCGCCGGTGGCGATCGATCTTCGGTCGTCATGCGTTGTCCCGGTCGGCAAGCGCTGGACGGCGCACCGGGATGACCGCGCCGATCACCGCGCGAACCAATCCCTTGGTGATGTCGAAGAAGTCGAAGTAGTCCCGCCACAGGGTGATTCGACCGTCATGGACCTCGAACACGCCACACACCCAGAAGATGAACGTGAAGCGGCCGACGATGCTGGCGTCGGTGCGTTCGGTCAGCACGGTGGCCCCGTCGGCGGCGATGCGATGAATACGCACACCGAAATGCGAATTGGGTTTGCCGAACAGCAGCCGCATGAAGTTCATGGTGCGGTCGACTCCATTGATCGTTGGCAGCCCGACGTTCTGATAGACGATGTCGTCGGCCAGGTAGGTCGACATCGTCTCGAAATCCTCTGCCTCGCAGGCAGTGAGGAACTGCTCGACCGTCTCGCGGGGGGACCGGTTCACCATTGGTCCCAATGCATGATCTGCTCGAAGGGTAGCCGCTTGGCCGGCCGGAACTCGGTGCCGGTGGTGTAGGCGATCGGGAACATCCCGGCCTGGCTGTACTCGGCAAACGGGATGCCGAGCACCTCGGCCGCCTGACGCTCACCGTCACCGAATAAGTGCATGGTGGTGTATGCCGAGCCCAGGCCGCGAGACCGCAAAGCCAGCTGATAGCTCCACACCGCGGGAAGCAACGATCCCCAGAACGACGCGCCCATCTCGGGTGCCGTCTCGACGCGGCCCTGGATACAGGGGACCATGATCACCGGCACCTCGTGGAAGTGGTCGGCCAGATAGGTCGAGGAATCGACAATCCGATCCATTCGGTCGCCACGGTTGTCCCCCTGCTCGAACTCCAGGCGCGGCAACTGCAGGTAGTTGTCGAATGCGGCGCGGTAGATGTCGGCCAAAGCCTTCTTCTTGGCCGTGTCCTCAACGAACATCCACTGCCAGCCCTGCAGGTTGGACCCACTGGGCGCCTGTACTGCCAGTTCCAGGCATTCCACCAGCACTTCGCGGGGTACCGGTTTATCCGGGTCGAGGCGTTTACGCACCGACCGCGTGGTGGTCAGCAATTCGTCGGCCGACAGCATCAGCGTCATCTCTGATCTCTCCGTGCGAGGGGGTGCGACAGTGTCGCTGATCACAAATTATGCAGCTGCATAAACTCGCGTCAAGTACGAGACCGCGTTCACGCACTGTTGCCGCGCAAGCCGCCGCAGGTGAACTCGATCAGCTGGTCGAGCCACTGCGGGTCAAGCCCTTCGCCTGTCAGCGGGCGCCCGTAGGCGGCGAGATCGGATCCCGCGAGCGCCGAAATCATGGAAAAGATCGCCAGAGTCGTGCGCTGGCGTACCTTCGCCGTCTTCAGATCCGGAACCGCCCGGCGTGCCGCAACGACGAACAACTCAGCCAGGCTCGGCTCCATCGCCATTTCTTGTATCCAGATCGGATCGTCGTCCAGCGCCAGTTGGGTCATCACTTTCAGCCAGCGCAGACCGCCGACCGGATCCAGCTCAAGGAGCCTGACATGCGGTGCGACCAACGCCTCCACCACATCGCGCACCGTGATATCCGTCTCCTTCGCGAGAACGTGTAACCGTTCGGCGGTATCCGGGAAAATCTCGCGCGAACGCCGATGCGCCACAGCCGCAACCAGATCGCGCTTGCTCGTGAAGTGGTAGGCCACCGCCCGGTTCGCCACGCCGGCTTCTCGGGCAACGCCGCGTAGCGACACCGCGCCGATCGACATCTCCGCAAACATTCGCTCCGCGGTGTCGAGAATCAGACCACGCGCATCGACATCGCTGCGGGGCCCACGACGACGTGCTGGGCTGGCAACCATCAGGCCAGGGTAGCGGCGAAATCGCGAACAAGCCGCAATGAGTCATGTGGCAGACCGTCGACGCATCCAGCCTGCGGCAAGCCCCTCGACGTCGAGAACCGCGCCGAGGTGATGTGCAGCGCGACAAGCGATCTCGACCGTTCACTTGCGCGGTTTGCCGACCGCGGGACCGGCGTCCGACAGCCGCGATCGACACTTTACATTTTTCGCAAGAAATGTCACGCTCATCGCGAGTTCCGGCTGACCTGCACCGCAAAGATCGCCGTCCACCACAGGAGTTGACTGCTCGATGAGCATGAAGAAGTACTACGGCCACACACTGCTCTACCTCCACGAGACGATCTCGTTGGGCTCCGGTAGCGCCGGAGAATTCTCCGAGGTGTTCGCCGAGGTGTACCAGCCGATGATGGAGCAGCTCGGGGCTCGACTGTTCTCGCTGTGGGAGACCACCACCTACAACGGACACTGGCCGCAGGTCACGATGATCTGGGAAATCGACGCCTTCGCCGACTACGCCCGCATCGGGCGAGCGCAAGGACGCGGCGGCAGCCACGAAGAGGTCGCTGGGCAGTGGAAGCGGTACCTGGCTGGCACAGGCGCCTCCGGCGAGGGCCGAATCATGTACGCCGGCAAGTACAACAAGACGCTGGCCCAGCTCAAAGACGCAAGCTTCGGCGCGGGCATGGTGATCCAGGAGATCATGGAGACCAAGCCGGGCCGCCAGGACGACTACATCCGCGAGCTGGAGCGCCTTTACGTGCCGTGGTCAGAATCCACCGGCAAACGGTGGCTGGGTTCGTTCATCACAACATTCCGTTTCAACGAGGTGATCCATTACTGGGCCCTCGACGGCGACTGGCGCGTCTTCGAGAACCACTACCCGTCCTGGAAGGACAGCCCACCGGCCGAGATCGTCACCTGGATGAGCGTGGCGCCCGCACTCCGTGACGGCTGGGAGGACTCCATCCTGCAGGCCCTCCCGCCACACCCCCTGCCCTAGCGCCACACCGTCCGATCACTGAGGAGAACCCGATGCCCGAAGCGGTAATTGTCGAAGCCGTCCGCTCGCCCATTGGCAAGCGCAATGGCGCCCTCGCCGGGATCCACCCGGCCGAACTCTCCGCGCAGGTACTCAACGGCCTGGTGCAACGCGCCGGGGTGGATCCCGGCATCGTCGACGATGTCATCTGGGGTTGCGTCATGCAGGCCGGCGATCAGGCCCTCGACATCGCCCGCACCGCACTGCTGGGCGCGGGCTGGCCCGACACGGTGGCCGGGGTGACCATCGACCGGCAGTGCGGGTCGAGTCAGCAGTCGGTGCATTTCGCTGCCGCCAGTGTCGCTGCGGGACACTGCGATGTGGTGGTGGCAGGCGGTGTCGAGGCGATGTCGCGGGTGCCTATGGGCGCATCGCTGGCCGGTGGCGGCAATCCTTTCTTCGCCGGCTTCATGGGCCGCTACGGCACCCATCCCAATCAGGGCATCGGCGCGGAGATGATCGCCGAGAAGTGGGGGTTCAACCGCACGATGGTCGACGAGTTCTCCTTGAACTCCCACGAAAAGGCCTCGGCTGCACAAGATTCCGGCGCCTTCGACGACCAGATCGTGCCCATCGTGGACCAGGATGGGCACGCTGTCACCACCGATGAGGGAGTCCGCCGCGGAACCACCATCGAGAAGATGGGATCGCTCAAACCCGCTTTCAAAGAGGACGGCGTGATCCACGCCGGGAACTCGTCGCAGATTTCCGACGGCGCCGCCGCGCTACTGGTGATGTCGGCGGAGAAGGCGGCCGCGCTCGGCCTGAAACCGATGGCCCGCGTCCACACCGCGACGCTGGCCGGCGTCGACCCGATCATCATGCTGACCGGTCCGATCCCGGCCACCGAAAAGGCTCTCAAGAAGGCCGGGCTACGCCCCGAGGCCATCGGCGTCTTCGAGGTCAACGAGGCCTTCGCCCCGGTGCCGATGGCCTGGCTGAAGGACATCGGTGCCGACGAGAAGCGCCTCAACCCCAACGGGGGCGCCATCGCACTGGGCCACCCGCTGGGCGGCTCGGGTGCACGCCTGATGACCACGATGCTCCATCACATGCGGGACAACGGAATTCGATACGGCCTGCAGACCATGTGCGAAGGCGGCGGCCAGGCGAATGCCACGATCGTGGAACTGATCTGAACCAAGGGAGTGGCCGAACATGACAACAGCCCTGATCTTCGACCCGTTCTCCGACGAGTACTTCAACAACCCGTACGCGACCTACAAACGCATGCGGGATGAAGCGCCCGTCTACTACAGCGAAAAATACGACTTCTACGCGCTGACCCGGCACGCCGACGTCGCCGCCGCGCTGAAAGATCACGCAACATTCTCGTCGGCCAGAGGTGTGACGCTCGAAGAGGTTCAACAGGGCAACGTCGCCCATGAACAGTCGATGATCTGGATGGATCCCCCGGAACACCGCCGGATGCGCAGTCTGGTGAACAAGGTCTTCACGCCCCGGGCCATCGGCGCCATGGAGCCGACCATCCGTGAGTTGATCGACGGCTACCTGTCCGGGATCGACAAGAACAGCTTTGACATCGTCGGCGACTTCTCCGCCCTGTTCCCGGTCGAGGTCATCACTGCCATGCTCGGGGTGCCCGTGGAACAGCGCCAGCAGATCCGGATCTGGCAGGACATCGCCTTGCGGCGGGAACGCGGCCAGGTGGGCATCAGCGACGCGGGTCGCCAAGCCCTGATGGACACCGGGATGCTGTATTTCGAGCTGATCCAGCAGCGCCGCGCCCAGCCGCAGGACGACATGATCACCGCGCTGACCACCGTGGAGGTCGATCGCGAGGACGGCAGTAAGACGAAACTCGACGATGTCGAGATCACCGGATTCGCCGTGCTTTTGGGTGGCGCCGGGGCCGAGACAGTGACCAAGCTGATCGGCAATGCGGCGGTGATGTTCTCCCGCCACGCAGACCAGTGGCAAGCCCTGCGGGCCAACCGCGAACTGATCCCGGCGGCGGTCGAGGAACTGCTGCGCTATGACGCCCCTGCACAGTACGCGGTGCGTTCGGCCACTCGCGATGTGGAACTACACGGGGTCACCATCCCCGCCGACAGCGCGGTGATGCTCATCGAGGCCTCGGCCAACCGGGACGACCGGGCCTTCACCGAGCCGGACCGCTTCGACATCACCCGTGACCGGTCCCAGGCCCAGAATCTCGGCTTCGGGTACGGCATTCACAGCTGCCTCGGTGCGGCGCTGGCGAGAATGGAAGGCCGGATCGCCATCGACCGACTGCTCGACTTCATGCCGCGCTACGAAGTCGATCACGACAGCCTGCGGCGGGTCGCGATGACCAGCGTCGCCGGCTACGAAAGTGTCCCTGTTCGGGTCTTGGAGACCGCATGAGCAGTACCATCGCCACTGCCCAGTTCCATATGACCGGGGTGGTGGATGCCGTCGCCGACGCGATCGGAGATCGCACCCTGGTGGTCCAGGGCGAGCGCCGGTTCACTCATCGCCAGATGTCCGAACGGTCCCGGCGGCTGGCCCGATTCCTGCACGGGCAGGGCCTCGGTATGCACACCGACCGCGGCGACCTGCCCGGCCACGAGGCCGGTCAGGATCTGATGGGCATTTACGCCTATAACGGCAATGAGTACCTGGAGGGCCTGCTCGGCGCGTTCCGTGCCCGGGTTGCCCCGTTCAACGTCAACTATCGGTACGTCAATACCGAATTGACCTATCTGCTCAACGATTCTGGCGCCACGGCGCTGCTTTACCATGCGGCGTTCGCACCCCGGGTGGCCGAGATCCGGGGTGATCTGCCCACGCTGCGGGTGCTCATCCAGATCGCCGACGGCTCGGGCAATGAACTTTTGGACGGCGCCGTCGACTATGAGTCGATCGTGACCGACGGCGCCGCCGAGGGCCCCGACGTCGAGCACTCTCCCGACGATCTGTACGTGCTCTATACCGGCGGCACCACAGGTGCGCCGAAGGGCGTGCTGTGGCGCCAGCACGACATTTTCATCGCGGGCTTCGGCGGCCGCCAGTTCGCCGACAACGACCCGTCGCAGCCGTACCGACAGATCGCCGAAAATGCCGCGGCGCAGCCGGAGAACAAGATGCTTGTGCTGCCACCGCTGATGCACGGCGCCGCCCAATGGGCCTCGATGCTGTCTTTGATCACCGGTCAGACCCTCGTCTTTCCCGCGCAGGTCGAAGGCCTCGACGGCGACGAGGTGGCCGCCACCATCGAACGCGAGCGGATCCCGGTCGTCGCCGGTGTCGGTGATGCGATGGCCCGCCCGTTCCTGGCCGCCATGCAATCCGGCAAACACGACCTGTCGGCACTGAAGATTTGGGCCAACGGCGGCGCCCCGCTGTCCCCGGCAATCAAACAACGGTTGATCGACTCCCATCCCGGGTTGTTGGTTGCTGACGGCGTCGGCTCCTCGGAGACGGGTATGCAGATGCAGCACCTGTCCACCTTGGGCGCGGTCAGCACGGGCATCTTCGTCCCCGGGACCGGCACCTGCGTGGTCGCGGAAGACAAGACCGCATTCGTCACCGCCGGTCATGACGGCATCGGCTGGCTGGCCCAACGGGGCAGTGTCCCACTGGGTTACAAGGGTGACGCCGAGAAGACGGCTGCGGTGTATCCCGTGATCGAGGGCGAACGGTGCTCGGTGTCCGGCGACCGTGCCCGCCACCTGGCCGACGGCACCATCGAGCTGCTGGGCCGCGACTCGGTGACCATCAACTCCGGGGGCGAGAAGATCTTCGCCGAGGAGGTCGAGATGGCGATCGCCTCGCACCCAGCGGTGTCCGATGTGCTGGTGGTCGGCCGGCCGAGTCCCACATGGGGCCAGGAGGTGGTTGCGGTTGTCGCGGTGACCGACGGCGCTGCGGCCACCCCCGAGGAGCTGACCGCGCACGGCGCGACGACCATCGCGCGGTACAAACTGCCGAAGGCCATCGTCTTCGTGCCTACCATCGTGCGCAGCCCGGCCGGCAAGCCCGACTATCGCTGGGCACGTTTACAGGTGAGCGCCAGCGCCGAGGGGAACTGACATGCCGCACGCCGTCATCAATGGTGGCATCGTTGTCTACGAAATACTGGGAACCGCAGGCGAACTCATTGTTCTCACGCCCGGTGGCCGGTTCGGCAAAGATGTATATGGGCTGAGACCGCTGGCCGAACAGCTGGTGGCCGGCGGGCACCGGGTGCTGCTGTGGGACCGCCCCAACTGCGGAGCCTCCGACGTCCAGTTCTTTGGCGAATCGGAATCACACATGCGCGTGGCCACCCTGCACGATCTCCTGTCACACCTGGGCATCGGGCCATGTGTGCTGGCCGGTGGATCGGGCGGGGCGCGGGATTCCATCCTGATGGCGATGCTGCATCCCGAGATGGTGAGCAAGCTGGCCGTCTGGAACATCGTCGGCGGGGTCTATGGCACCATCAACCTGGCCGCCGTCTATGTGCTGCCCAGCCTGCACGCTGTACGCGGACTCGGCACCAAGGGACTCCTCACGGTACCTGAGTGGCAGGAGCGAGTGCGCGACAATCCCGCCAACGAGCAGCGCCTGTTGTCTTGGGATGCAGACGAATTCGTTCAGCTGATGCTGACCTGGCTGAATGCTTTCGTTCCCAAGCCCGGCCAAACACTGCCCGGAATCCCCGACACCATGTTCGCCGCTGTTCGAGTGCCCACCCTGATCATCCGGGGCGGCAAGGGCGATCACGATCACCCCAAGCGCACGTCTCTGGAGGTCAACTGCCTGATCGAGGGTTCGGTGCTGATCGAGCCCCCGTGGCCCGAGGATGCATGGGAACGCGGCGTTGAGAAGATGCTGGCCTCGGGCAGCACGGAATTCACGCTGTTCGAACCGTGGCACCTGGCAGCCCCACCCATTGTGGACTTTCTCGATTCGACCAGGAACAGCTGATCGGCGCTCGTTGACGCACCTCGGAATCCTGCAAGGGCAGTTTGAGCGACAACCCGCGGGCAACTCCGTGCTACCCGAATCGTAGGTTACCTGCAGGCGACAGGTGGCACCCGTTTGTCCGGTTCCGACCCGAGTTGGGTCACTTTGGCCTGTTTTCGAGAGCGGCGGCGCGTTGACCTGCGGTGATGCCTTAGCTTAGTGCACCTGCTAGGCACTAATTTGGATCAGTAGGCTGCCTGGATGGTCTGGATTCGGCGAGTGCGCACGGCCTCGGGCGCGACGGCGGTCCAGATCGCCGAATCCGTGGACGGGCGCCGCCGGATTGTTCGTCATGTGGGCTCTGCGCGTGATGACGCCGAGTTGGGTCTGCTCATCGAGGAGGCCCGCCGGCTGCTGGCCGATGACACCCAGGGTGAGTTAGATCTGGGGATCACCCCGAAAGCCGTTCGGGCCCATATGGTT